>DATIYG010000332.1:0-3218 GCA_035517755.1 Rhizomicrobium sp.
GCAGGGGCGGCCGACGCGGCCATCGCAAGGAGGACAACGGCGCAGGCTGAAACCGCGCAAAGCGGTCGCGACCACCATGCGACGTCGAGTATAGCCATGATCACGCTCTCCTGACCGGCCGCCCCCGATAGGTCATCGCGAATCACCCCGCGCCAGGGCCGGTCGCCGCGCGAGCCTGCCTACATCGTGAGCGCAAGGTGTCAAGATTGATCCAGATCAAGGTATTGTGGCCGCGCCAAGGTCACCGATGTCGCGTGGCGCTGTGAGTGGCGACGGTGCGACAATCCTTCCCCAGTCCGCCAAAACGGCAGGCAAGAGTGCATTGCAGCAGCCCTGGATTTGTGGTTTGAGGGGTTGGGATTCCCCCATCCCGCCGATGCCTGCCAAGGACCCAGACCGTGGCGCAAGCCCCGCCGGACGCAGGCGGCGTCATACTGTTGCGGTCTGCGCCGGACATAAGTTTCGCTCCTGCGGGCGGTCACGGCCGAGACCATAGACAGGGAGCTAGAGAGACAGATGAAGGTGTTCTCACGCTTGACCGCCATTGCGCTCACCGTCGCCGCCTTGCTGGCGGGTGGCGGAGCGGCGTTCGCCGGACTTGGACAGCCCTCGCCGTGGGAACTCGACCTTCAAGATGCGGGCTCGCCGGTGATGGCGGACATCATCGCCTTCCACAATCACGTCCTCTGGATCATTACCGCGATCACCGTATTCGTTCTCGCGCTGCTCTTGATCATCATCGTGCGCTTCAACGCGCGCAGCAATCCGACGCCGTCACGGACCACGCACAATACGCTGTTGGAAGTAATGTGGACCATCGTGCCGGTGCTGATCCTCGTCTTCATCGCGGTGCCGTCATTCCGGCTGCTGTTCACCGAGCTCGACGTGCCGACGCCGGACCTCACCGTAAAAGCCACCGGCAAGCAGTGGTATTGGAGCTACGCCTATCCCGATAACGGCAATTTCGAATTCGATTCGCTGATCGTCGCCGACAAGGACCTCAAGCCCGGCCAGCTTCGCCTGCTGACCGTCGACAACGAGATGGTCGTTCCGGTGAACAAGGTCGTGCACGTGCTGGTGACCGGCGCCGACGTCATCCACTCCTTTGCGGTGCCGTCATTCGGCATCAAGATCGACGCCGTTCCCGGGCGCATCAACGACACCTGGTTCAAGGCAACGATGACCGGTGTCTTTCACGGCCAATGCTCCGAATTGTGCGGCAAGGATCACGCCTTCATGCCCATCACGGTTCGGGTCGTGAACGATGCCGATTTCACCACCTGGGCCGCGGCGGCGAAGCAGAAATTCGCCGGCGACGAGCATGCGCCGCCGCTCAACACGCTGGCTGCGGCGAAGTAACAATTCGGGGCGAAAACGAAACTTAAGACGACAAGCGGTTCGCGAACGAAGGGACTGGCAATGGATACGACGGCACACGCGGCACACGGCGATGACAACGGCCACGCAATCCCGCATGGCTGGCGCCGGTTCGTCTATTCGACGAACCACAAGGACATCGGCACGATGTACCTGGTGTTCGCACTGGTGGCCGGCGTCATCGGCGGCACATTCTCGATCCTGATCCGGGCCGAGCTGATGTATCCGGGTCTGCAGATCTTCCACGAGACCCACTACTTCAACGTCGTCGTTACCGCCCACGGGCTGATCATGATCTTCTTCATGGTCATGCCTGCCATGATCGGCGGCTTCGGCAACTGGATGGTGCCGCTCATGATCGGGGCGCCCGATATGGCGTTCCCGCGCATGAACAACATCTCGTTCTGGCTGCTGCCGGCATCCTTCAGCCTTTTGATCCTGTCGATGTTCTTCGAGGGCGAACCCGGCGCCAACGGCGTCGGCGCCGGCTGGACGATCTATGCGCCGCTGTCGACTTACGGCCATCCGGGCCCGGCCATGGATTTTGCCATTCTGTCGCTCCATCTCGCCGGCGCCTCGTCGATCCTCGGCGCGATCAACTTCATCACCACGATTTTCAACATGCGCGCGCCCGGAATGACGATGCACAAAATGCCGTTGTTCGTGTGGTCGCAGCTCGTGACAGTGTTTCTGCTGCTGCTCGCTTTGCCGGTGCTCGCCGGTGCCATCACCATGCTGCTGACGGATCGCAACTTCGGCACCACCTTCTTCGATCCGCAGGGCGGCGGCGACCCGCTCCTGTTCCAGCACCTGTTCTGGTTTTTCGGCCATCCGGAAGTCTACATCTTGATCCTTCCCGGCTTCGGCATGGTCAGCCAGATCGTGTCGACGTTCTCGCGCAAGCCGGTGTTCGGCTATCTCGGCATGGCCTATGCCATGGTCGCGATCGGGGGCATCGGCTTCGTGGTGTGGGCGCACCACATGTACACGGTCGGCATGTCGTCCACCGTGCAGGCCTATTTCATCGCCGCCACGATGGTGATCGCGGTGCCGACCGGCGTGAAGATATTCTCCTGGATCGCCACCATGTGGGGCGGCTCGATCGAGTTCAAGACGCCGATGCTGTGGGCGATCGGCTTCATCTTCCTATTTACGATCGGCGGCGTGACCGGCGTCGTCCTCGCCAATGCCGGCGTCGATCGCGTGCTGCAGGACACCTATTACGTCGTCGCCCACTTCCACTACGTGCTGTCGCTCGGCGCCGTGTTCGCCATCTTCGGCGGCTGGTACTACTGGTTCCCGAAGATGACCGGCTACATGTACAGCGAGACCATCGGCAAGCTGCACTTCTGGCTGACCTTCATCGGCGTCAACATCGTCTTTTTTCCGCAGCACTTCCTCGGACTTGCCGGCATGCCGCGCCGCATCGTCGACTATCCCGACGCGTTTGCCGACTGGAATTTCGTCTCGTCGATCGGCTCCTACATTTCGGGATTCGCCGTGCTGGTGTTCTTCTTCGGCATTATCCACGCTTTCGTCCGCAAGGTGCCGGCCGCGGCAAATCCGTGGGGACCGGGCGCGACGACGCTGGAATGGACCCTGTCGTCGCCGCCGCCGTTCCACCAGTTCGACACGCTGCCGCTGATCCGATGAGCGTCACCGTCGCGCATGCCGAGCCCAGCGTCGCGGGCGTAGGCGATTACATAGAGCTGATGAAGCCGCGGGTGATGTCGCTCGTGGTCTTCACCGCGCTGGTCGGACTCCTGATCGCTCCCGGCCATGTGCATCCGGTGATCGGCCTTGCCGCGCTGCTCTGCATCGCGGTTGGCGCCGGCGCTGCC
>DATIYG010000333.1:0-4950 GCA_035517755.1 Rhizomicrobium sp.
TGGCGATCGGTCTGACCGCCGACGATGTCGACCAGTGGCCGAGCCGGATTCGCGCCGTGCAGCCGGCGCAGGTGAAGGATGCCGCTGCCAGGAGTCTCAACCGTCGCGATGCCGTGTCCGGCTATCTGTCTCCGGCGGGAGGGCCGCAGCGATGAAGCGCGCTCTCCGCATCGTCGCGTTGGTCGCCGCACTCGTGTTGCCGGCCACGGCCAACGCCGTGAACGTCAAGAATCTCGACATGGGGAAGAACGTGCAGGTGTGGTACGTCGAGGACCACACACTGCCGATGATCGCGCTAACGGCGTCGTTGCCGGCCGGTTCGGCCTACGATCCGAAGGACAAGGCAGGACTTGCAGCCTTTACCGCCGATCTCCTCAACGAAGGCGCGGGCAGTCTGACTTCGCAGGCCTATCAGGGTGCGCTGAGCGACCGGGCGATCAAGCTCAGCTTCGCCACGCAGCGCGACCATCTCGTGATCTCGCTTGTCACGCTGACGGAGAATGCCAAGGAGGCTTTCCAGCTTCTCGGCCTCGCGCTCAACCATCCGCGCTTCGATCCCGACGCGATCAGCCGCGTGCGCACGCAGATCCTTTCCTCCATCGCGCAGGAGGACGAGGATCCGGCGACCATCGCGGCGAAGGCCTTCTTTGCCACCTATTTCCAGGGTCATCCTTACGCCCATCCCGTCAACGGCGATGCGGCATCGGTTTCGCGCATCACGCGCAACGACATCCGCGGGTTTGCGCAAGCGCATTGGGTGCGCAACGGCTTGCGCATTTCCGTTTCCGGCGATGCCAATGCGGCGACCTTGCAAAGCCTGATCGCCACCGCCTTCGGCAAGCTGCCGGCCAAATGGCCGCCACCGATCCCGCCGGTGAAGCATGCGGGCGCACCGGGTGTGAAAGTCATTCCCATGCCGGAGCCGCAATCCGTCGCCGTGTTCGCGGTGCCGGGCCTCTTGCGTAACGACAAGGATTTCATCCCCGGCTATGTCGCCAACTACATCCTGGGCGGCGGCGGCTTCTCCTCGCGCCTGATGGATGAAGTGCGCGAGAAGCGCGGGCTGACCTACAGCATCTCCACCTCGCTCGACGCAATGAAGAAGGCCGGCATGATGGCGGGCGAAGTGGCGACCCGCGCCAACGGCATGCGCCAGACCATCGAGGTGGTGCGCGCCACCATGCGTGATTTCCAGCAGACCGGCGCCACCGACAAGGAGCTGGCCGACGCCAAGACCTATCTCACCGGTTCGTATCCGCTGGCGTTCGCATCCAATGTCGGCATCTCGAGCCAGCTGAACGCGTTCCAGCGCGCGGGTCTCGCGATGGACTATGTGCAGAAGCGCAACGCGCTGATCAATGCGGTGACGCTGGACGATGTGAAGCGCGTGTCGCAGCGCCTGTTCTCGCCGAACAAGCTCACCATTGTGGTCGCCGGAAGCCTGCAGCAAGGCGCTCCCGTGCACGAACGGCCCTTGCCGGGGCCGGGCAAGCCGCCGCAACCGGCGCTGCCGACGAGGCCGGCGCAGTCGGCGGCAACCGCACCGGGTCCGAAGCCGCCCATCACCACCCGCTCCACGGCGGCCAAGCCACGCGAGCAGCGCCGGACCATGCCGGCCGCCGGTACCGTCACGCCGGCACCGCACTGACCTGTTGATCCGCGCGATCTGACAGCTTCCGCATTTTCGCCGCGTGATACTCTTCACGCCATGAGCGCCGACTCGGCCGGAAAGATCCGCAGACTCTCCGAAGGCACGATCAACCGCATCGCCGCCGGCGAGGTGGTGGAGCGTCCCGCCAGCGCCGTGAAGGAGCTCATCGAGAACGCGCTCGATGCCGGCGCGTCGCGCATCGACATCGCGGCATCGGCCGGCGGCGCCGATCTGATCGTGGTGGAAGACGACGGCGAGGGGATGAACGCCGGCGAGTTGCAGCTCGCGGTCGAACGCCATGCCACCTCGAAACTGCCGACCGCCAACGGCGCCGACGATCTCTCCCATATCTCCACGCTCGGCTTCCGCGGCGAGGCCCTGCCGTCCATCGGCGCGGTGGCGCGGCTTTGCATTTCGAGCCGCACGAAGGGGAGTGAGGCGCATGAAATCCGCGTCGATGGCGGCATGGTGCGCGGGCCGGCGCCGTGTGCGTTCGGCACTCGCGGACAATCGGGAACGCGAGTCGAAGTGCGCGAGCTGTTCTTCGCCACACCGGCGCGGCTGAAGTTCCTGAAATCGTCGCGCTCCGAAGAACTCGCCATCACCGATGTGGTGAAGCGGCTCGCCATGGCGCGCGCCGATGTCGCCTTCACGCTGACACTGGACGGGCGCCGCACGCTCGACTTTCCGGCCGCCGATCTCGCGACGAGCGCGGACGAGCAGCGGCTGAAGCGGCTGGCGAAAATCATGGGCCGCGATTTCGAGGAGAACGCGGCGGCGATTTCTGCCGAGCGCGAAGGCGTGCGCCTTTCCGGATTCGCGGGCCTTCCCACCTACAACCGCGCCAACGCCATGATGCAGTTCCTCATCGTGAACGGACGCCCTGTGCGCGACAGACTGCTGCTGGGTGCGGTGCGCGGCGCCTATGCCGACTATCTCGCGCATGACCGCTATCCGGCGCTGGCCCTGTTCCTCGATTGCGATCCGGCGTTTGTCGACGTGAATGTCCACCCGGCGAAGACCGAAGTGCGCTTCCGCGATTCCGCCCTGGCGCGCGGGCTGATCGTGTCGGCGCTGAAGCATGCCTTGCATCAGGCGAGCCACCGCGCCTCCACCACCGTATCGGCCGATGCGTTGTCGGCGCTGCGGCCGCAATTCCAGTCCCGCGGATTCTCGCACGGCGCGGGATTTTCCGAGCCCGCCCGCGACTATCACGCGCCGCTGTTCTCGACCGCGCCGCAGGAAACCGTCTCGGCGCGGGTCGAGACCGTCGCCGAGGCAACGCAGACCGAGCATCTGCCCTTGGGCGCGGCCCGTGCCCAGGTCCACGAGAATTACATCGTGGCGCAGACCGGCGACGGCATCGTCATCGTCGATCAGCACGCCGCCCACGAGCGCATCGTCTATGAGCGGATGAAGAAGGCGCTCGCCAATGGCGGCATCGCGCGCCAGCCGCTGCTCATTCCGGAAGTGGTGTCGCTCGATCCGGCGGAAGTGGATCGCCTGGCCGCGCGCGCAAGCGAATTCGCCGAGCTTGGCCTCGTGTTCGAGCCGTTCGGTCCGGATGCCATCCTGGTGCGCGAAACACCGGCGCTGCTGGGGCAGGTCGATGCCGCATCGCTGCTGCGCGATCTCGCGGACGAGCTTGCCGAAACCGGCAACGCGTCGACCTTGAAGGAGCGGCTCGATCATGTGTCGGCGACGCTTGCCTGTCATTCCTCCGTGCGCTCGGGACGCCGCCTCACGGCTGATGAAATGAACGCGCTGCTGCGCGAGATGGAATCGACGCCGCATTCCGGCCAGTGCAACCACGGCCGCCCGACTTATGTCGAACTCAAGCTCGCCGACATCGAGCGACTGTTCGGACGGCGTTAGGCCGAACCTAGATCGCAATGCTTCGCGAACCACAACAGCATGATCGTTGTTTGACAAATGCGCCACGCAATTCGGACCCTTTCCACACCGTCCATTCGTTTTTCATTTGCGCCACGCAATTCAGGAACATGGCCTGCGCCTTGACCGGTTGTTTCCAAAATTTTTCGCATCGATGTCCTTCTCATTTTCGGACCACAACATCTTGTGTCACGGTTCGCACGCAGCATTTGAATTTACGATCTGCCGCACGGAGCGAAGCGACGCGGGTGGGGATCACTCCGCGACGCGCAGCCTGATCCCTCCCCGAATTGCTTACGGCAATTCGACCCTCCCTTTTCAAGGGAGGGTTGCCATTGCCTTTGGATTTTTCGCTCCATCCATGGAGTCTAAGGCCGATTTCGCGGTGGTTACCGGATTTGTTTTCGCCGCTCGATTTCTTCGGGAATTCAGCCGATTGGCAGTGAATAGAGTGGTAAGTTGGTGGACGTGAGGGGGCGGGGACGATGGCTTCGAATTCCATGCGGCTGGCATGTTGCGCAATTCTGTTGGTGTCGAATCCCCTATCTGGTTGCGCTGCGCACAAATCCGCGTCGAGCGAACCTTCGCCTTTGACTGTGTGTGAGGTCGATACGCCGGCTCGTCCCTACGCTGGACAGGAAGTGACGATTGAAGGCGGCCTCCTAGGGGGGCCAGAGCATGGGGTTCAGCTTACTGACTCGAACTGTCATCCCTACGGATTGCCAGCCGACTTGCTTCCAATAAAATGGCCAGCGCACTACTCGCCTGACAGCGGCATCGGAGAATTTGAATCTATGCTCTTCGGCCCTGATGCAGCGAGGCACGTTGGCGAGTGGATAAAGTGCATTTGCAGTGGAAAAATGGAGTACCTACCGTCGGGACTTGTCCGTCTAGATTTGGAGAAAGCGCAGGTTTTGACCTCGAAGGACGGGCGTCATTACGAACGAATTCACGACTGAAACGGCACGAGATGAATTTTTGGCGACGTCTGTTTCTTGCCTGGATGATTCTGAGTGCCGCTTGGGTAGGCTATTGGGGGTGGGATGTTTTCTACAGGTCGCCCTCCTGCGCGCCACCGCCCAAGGTGATTTGCCTGCATGACCCTCACAGGTGTGAAGAACTACGTCGATTTTCTTGCGGAACAGCCGTTGTCGCATTCGCAATGTTGGGTCTGGAACCGCCGGCAATTTTACTCTTGTTGGGAAGCCTCACCGCGGCCGGAATTGTGGTCTTGCGACGCTCTCGAAATTCAAATTGACGCTACAAGATCAGAATGGCGGACATGAAATGCATTCACAACGCCTCGTAGGACATTGAAAGATTATTTGGCAGACGATGCCTCCTACGAATCACTTGTGGATGATTCGGGTTTGCGTCGCGTTTTTTGTTGCGCGCGCTGATTCGCG
>DATIYG010000334.1:0-4832 GCA_035517755.1 Rhizomicrobium sp.
GTGGCGCAGGCGATGTTCCGCACCTTGTCCGAGAAGGGCATCAACATTCAGGTGATCTCGACGTCCGAGATCAAGGTGAGCGTGCTGATCGCCGAGGAATATGTGGAGCTTGCCGTGCGGGCGCTGCACTCGGCCTACGAACTGGACAGTGCCTGATGGTCAATGTCGTTGCCGGCCCCCGGGTTCTGCTCCGCCGCATCCGCGAGATCATGGCGGAGCACAGCAGCGCCCAGTCCCGGCTCGACAAGCTGGTCGCCGTCATCGCCGCCAATATGGTGGCGGAAGTCTGCTCGATCTATCTGCGCCGTGCCGGCAACGTCTATGAGCTGTTCGCGACCGAGGGCCTGAATCGCACAGCGGTCCATCGCACGCGCATGAAGCAGGGCGAAGGCCTGATCGGCTTGGTGGCGGAGACCGCCGAACCGGTGAACCTCAGCGACGCGCCCGCACATCCCCGCTTTTCCTACCGCGCCGAAACCGGTGAGGATCCGTACCGCTCGTTCCTGGGCGTGCCAGTGGTGCGCGGTGGCCAGGTCTATGGCGTGTTGACGGTGCAAAATCGTGCCGCGCGCCTCTACGATGAGGAGGAGGTCGAGGCGCTGCAAACCGTCGCCATGGTGCTTGCTGAAGTGGTGGCGCAGGGCACCCTGTTCGACACCGCCGAACTCGACGAACCGGAATTGCGTGCCGATCGGCCACGCGCGTTTCGCGGCGAGCCGCTTTCCGAAGGCGTGGCGATCGGTCTGGTCGTGCTGCACGAGCCTCGCGTGAAGGTAGAGCGGCTGATTGCCGACGATCCGCAAGCCGAGCTGGCGCGCCTCGACAAGGCGCTCGATCAACTCCGCGCCTCGGTGGATGAAATGCTCGCATCGAGCGAACTCGATCTCACGGGCGAAAGCCGAGAAGTGATCGAAGCCTATCGCCTGTTCGCCCAGGACCAGGGCTGGCGCCAGAAGCTGCGCGATGCGGTGCGCACGGGCCTGACGGCGGAGGCAGCCGTGGAGCGTGTGGAAGACGAGCTTCGCCTGCGCATCATTCGCACGGAGGACTCCGTTCTGCGCGAGCGCCTGCACGATTTCGAGGATCTGGCGCGGCGTCTGCAACGCCAGCTCGATGGCAGCCTCGCACCGTCGCACGATTTGCCGAAGGACACAGTGATTGTCGCACGCTCGATGGGACCGGCCGAACTGCTCGATTACGGCCGCGATGTGCTGTGCGGACTGGTGCTGGAGGATGTCGCGCCGACGTCGCATGTGGCGATCGTCGCGCGCGCCATGGGTTTGCCTGTCGTCGGCAACGTCGAGGGCATTGTCGACAACGCACGTGGTGGCGACGAGATCGTGGTCGACGGCGAAACCGGCGAAGCGCAGCTGCGGCCGCCGGCGGAGGTCATACGCGCATTCCGCATGCGCCGCTCGTTGCGCGAACAGCGCGCGGCCAAGATGGCGGAAGTCCGCGACCTTCCGGCCGTCACCAGGGACGGCGTGCAGATTCACCTGATGATGAATGCCGGATTGCTGCTCGATGTGCCGCATCTCAAGGAATCGGGCGCCGATGGTATCGGCCTGTTCCGTACCGAACTGCAATTCATGATCGGCGAGACCATGCCGCGGCTTTCAGATCAGATCGCGCTTTACAAGGCGGTTATCGATGGCGCGGAAGGAAGGCCGGTCGTCTTTCGCACGCTCGATCTCGGCGGCGACAAGATTCTTCCCTATGGTCGATGGGATCGCGAAGAGAATCCCGCGCTGGGCTGGCGCGCGTTGCGCATCGCGCTCGATCGCCCTGCGTTGCTTCGCTATCAGGTGCGTGCGTTGCTCGCAGCCCATGTCGGGCGGACACTGCGCATCCTGTTGCCCATGGTGACCGATGTTGCGGAGTTTAATGCCGCGCGCGCGCTGATCGATCGTGAAAGCGAACGCGCCCGGCTCCTGCACCAGCCACATCCGAAGCAAATTCTGGTCGGTGCGATGCTGGAAGTGCCGGCCCTGATGTTTTCGCTGCCGCAGATCATCCGCAACGCCGACTTCGTCTCCATCGGCTCGAACGATCTCCTGCAGTTCGTGTTCGCGGTCGATCGCACGAATCCGCGCGTGTCGCGCCGTTATGATCCGTTGTGTCCTGCGGTTCTCACACTCATCCGTCAGATCGTGCGCAGTTCGGCGGAGGCGAACGGTGAAGTCTCGTTATGCGGGGAGATGGCCGGCAAGCCGCTCGAAGCCATGGCGCTGATCGGCCTGGGCTTGCGCACGCTGTCCATGCAGCCGGCCAATATCGGCCAGGTGAAGATGATGGTTCGCAGCATCGACACGCGCGAAGTGGCCGAGTTCGTCGAGCGCCTCTGCGCCAGAACGGATCACAGTGTCCGGTCACGGCTTGCGGCCTTCGCCGCCGAGCGAGGCGTGTCGCTCAAATAAATCAGTGGCTTTCGCTTTGATTTTGCTTTCGCTTTTGCCCGGAACTATGCTTCAGCCATCCGGCAGCAGGATTCCTCCATCTTATGACAAAAGTGACACAGTTGAGCGTTGATCAGGCCGGGGGCGTCGAGCGCCGCCGCATCCATCTCCGGGAGATTTCCGGAGAGGCCGACGCGCCGCTGGAGACCGTCGGGCAGGATTTGCGGGCCGCAAGGCTCAGGCGCGGGGAGGACCTGGCGACGGCCGCCCGGACACTCAAGATCCGGCGCGACCATCTCGAAGCTTTGGAGGAAGACCGGCTGGGCGCCCTCCCGGGTCGCACCTATGCCGTTGGTTTCGTCCGCGCCTATTCGGAATATCTGGGTCTCGATCCGCTACAGACGGTCGAGCGCTTCAAGCACGAAATTGCCGGCCGCGATGATGCCAGCAAAACGGCGGGCTTCCCCGAACAAAGCGACGAAACGCGTCTGCCGCATGGCTGGATCATCATTGCGGTGATCGTGCTGGGCCTCGTGGCCTATGGGCTTTACCACCTGGCGATCTCCGCCGACTCTGCCGGGCAGCAGCAACCGGTTGCAGCCGTTCCGGAGCAGATTCTGTCGAAGGCGAGAGTTGCCGCCATTCCCCACAAGCCTCCGCCGCCGCCGAAGCCCGCTGCCACGCCTGCGCCTTCCGCCACGGCGGCACCCGGAACTCCGCCCGCGACCGCGCCAGCAAATGGAACGGACGCGACGGCGGCATTGCCTGAAACACCGCCCGTGACAGGCCACGTTTACGGTCAGCAGAATGCCAGTGCCCGCGTCGTGCTGCATGTGAAGGAGGCGACGCGCATCCTCGTGCAGGACGAGGGCGGCAGGGTGTTCATCAACCGTGCGCTGGAGCCGGGCGATACCTATCAGGTGCCCAACGTGCCTGGACTGTTGCTCACCGCACAGCACGGCAACGCCGTCGAGGTCGATTTGGACGGCCAGTCGATGGGCTTGGCCAGCAGCGACGCCGACCCCTCCGAGGCCCTGTCGCTTGATCCGCAAGCCATCTCCGATCGTTATGGCAATGGGCACCACGGCTGAGGCGAAAGGGTAAGGCATGAGCATTCGAGCCTATCGCGATATCCACCGCCGCAAGTCCCGGCAGATCCATGTTGGCCCCGTGGCCATCGGCGGCGATGCACCGATCTCCGTGCAGACGATGACCAACACGGTCACCGCCGATGCCAAGGCGACGATCGATCAGGTCAAGGCGATCGAGGAAGCCGGCGCCGACATTGTGCGCGTGTCCTGCCCGGACGAGGACTCGACGAAGGCCTTGAAGGCGATCACGCGCGCGTCCGGCATTCCGGTCGTGGCCGACATCCACTTCCACTACAAGCGCGCCATTGAAGCCGCCCAGGCAGGTGCAGCCTGCCTGCGCATCAATCCCGGCAACATCGGCAACGCGCAGCGCGTGAAAGAAGTCGTGCAGGCCGCGAAGGATCACGGCTGCTCCATGCGCATCGGCGTCAACGCCGGGTCGCTGGAGAAGGAATTGCTGGAACGCTATGGCGAGCCATGTCCGGAGGCGATGGTCGAGAGCGCGCTCAACCACGCCAAGATTCTCGAGGACAACGACTTCTTCGAATTCAAGATCAGCGTGAAGGCATCCGATGCGTTCCTCGCAGTCGCCGCCTATCAGGCGCTGTCGGAAGCCTGCGATTACCCGCTGCATCTCGGTATCACCGAAGCCGGCGGCATGATCCCCGGCACGGTGAAGTCGTCGATCGGCATCGGCATGCTGCTATGGTCCGGCATCGGCGACACCATCCGCGTTTCGCTGTCCGCCGATCCGGTGGAAGAGGTCCGCGTCGGCTTCGACATCCTGAAGTCGCTGAACCTGCGCCACCGCGGCGTGAACATCGTGTCGTGCCCATCCTGTGCGCGGCAGGGGTTCAACGTGATCGACACGGTGCGCGTGCTGGAAGACCGGCTGAAGCACATCTCGACCCCAATGACCCTTTCCATCATCGGCTGTGTGGTGAACGGGCCGGGCGAGGCACGCGAGACCATGCTGGGCTTCACCGGTGGCGGCGCCGGCGCTGGCGCCGGGATGATCTATCTTGACGGCAAGCCCGCCTACCGGCTGGAGAACACGAAGCTCGTCGACCACGTGGTCGAGCTGTGCGAGAAGCGCGCGGCGGAGATCGAGGCTCGCAGTGAAGCGGCGGCCGCTCCGGCCCTTGAGCCGGCGCAGTAGCGCCGCCATTTTCACCCCATGATTCCCGAAGCCAAACTTGGCCGTCTTGTCGATCGCTTTGCGGCGCTGGAAGCGCAGCTGGCGTCGGGCGAACTCGGCGGCGGCGAGTACGCGAAGATCTCCAAGGAGCACGCCGACCTTGCGCCGCTGATCGCGTCCGTCGAGGCGTACCAGGATGCGGTGAAG
>DATIYG010000335.1:0-22691 GCA_035517755.1 Rhizomicrobium sp.
CTCGAGGCGTTCGCGCAAAGCGTGAAGGACAGGATCCTCGCCTTCGCGTCCGATTTCCTGCCCCAGGTCGAGCACGATGCCGAAATCGCACTCGCCGATCTTGCGGAGATCGCCATGAACGCGGTGCTGACGCAGGCCGGATCGCTCGTCAGCGGCCGCGAGAAATTCGGCAACGCGGTCGATTCCGTCGTGCAGCAGGTGGAGTCCGGCGGCAAGAGCGTGCTGCAGCAGACCGCGCAGATGGCCGTGCAGCAGGCCTACCTCACCGCGCAATCCATCGCGCAAGCCAACGCGAACTGACCTCTTGCCCTCTCCCCTTGTGGGAGAGGGCGGCGCGCATGCGCCGGGTGAGGGGTTCTTCAGAAATCGAATGCCAGAATTCAGACCTCAGACCTGATTGTTCAAACACGCGTGCTGAGTTCCGACCTCCGATTTCTGACTTCCGACAACCCCTCACCCGCCGAACCTTCGGTTCGTCGCCCTCTCCCACAAGGGGAGAGGGCAGATTCCGCTTCAACAATCTTGTCCCTATGGAGCAAACCATGGGAAGCCTGCTCATCACGGCGATCGAAAAGATCGCCACAGCACTTCTGCCGCTGATCCTGAAATGGATCGGCAACGAAGCGCTGTCGTTCATCACCGGTCGCGTGATGGCGGAGAACATCCAGCGCTGCGCTCCGACGGCGGCGGCCGAGGCGCGCGCCGAAGCCGCGTCGCCATCCACTGAAGCGCAGCTCGTGCAATCCCTGAGAGATGGAGAATTCTGATGCGCATCGGTTTGGCGGTAGCGCTCGCGCTGCTTCTTTCGGCCTGTGCGTCGGAGCCGGCCGCGCAGCCGGTGAGCGTCTGCCCGCCGGTTGCGGCCTACACGAAGGCGGACGAGGTCGCGCTTGCCGATGCCGTCAGCGCATTGCCACCCGACAATCCGCTGATCGGCGCAATGCTGGATTACGGGCGCTTGCGGGCGGCGGCCCTCGCCTGCGCAAGTCCCTAAGGCGTCTTCGCCGCGCAGCCGACCGGCAGTTTGCCCGCGTTGCGCTTCTTCGCCGGCCAGGATTTGGCGTCGTAGAAGCACATATGCTCGGTCTCCACAACCTTCTTGCCGGTCCATCCGTCCGACGGCCGCATCAGCACCATCGAGGTGACGTTCGAGCTGGAGAAGGAATCGTAGTCGATGCCGAGTATCGCCGGCCATGTCGAAACCTTGTCGCGGATCATCACCATGCCGTTGCCATGGCCGTCATCATCGGCGAACCAGATGCCGTTCCAGTCCGAAATCTCGCAACTGGGCAAGGCTCCGCAGTTGAACACGTCAACGCTCTGCACCGCGCCGGTGCTGTCGGGATAGAGCACCGTCGAATAGATCGTGTTGGGCAGGCGCGCCGCATAGGCGCGCAAATTCAGGTTGGCGTCGGCGGTGAAGGTGAAGGCGCGCCTGATCGTCATCTCGCTCACCTTCGTGTCGGCCACGTCGAGCGAATAGGCGGTCGTCGTCTTGCCGCTGAGCGTGAAGCAGGTGTCTTTCCCCGTGGTCTTCGACGTGCCGGAGGTGTCGTTGGCCTGGTTCCACTTCGCGCTCGCGCCGGCCACCACCATCAGCATGAGAAACGAATCGCTGTCGCTGTAGGATTCGCCGAAGAATTCCTGCGGGTCTCCGCAATCGGTCGGTCCGCCCGCCGCGACGAGATTGGCCGATTGCACGCCGTCGCTGTTGATCCAGGTCAGCGAGTCGAGGCGATCCATCGTCTTGCTGCCGCCGGTCGCAAATTCCGCGGTGATGCGGCCATTGGTGAGCTCGTGTGCCGGCGCCGGCGTTGCCGAAAGCAGAAAGGTGGAGACAAAGACCAGAGAGCTGGCTGCGCGCATGTCCTATTTCCCCGTAACGGCCGCCGAAGCTTAGAGAAGGCGGATCGCAGGCACAACCGGAACGTGAAAGTTCCATGTCTTCAGCCAGGAATTGCACCGGCCCTCGCGCGCCTGCACACTGGCGGCGAACAGCCATTCGTGAGCCTGCAATGAACGTCAGTGAAGCGCTCGCCACGCGAAAATCCATCCGCGCGTTCAAGCCCGATCCGGTGCCGATGGAAACGGTGCTGCGCATTCTCGAACGGGCTGCCCGCGCGCCGTCGGGCGGAAACTTGCAGCCGTGGAAGGTGTATGTCGTCGCCGGCGGCGCACGCGACGAACTGGTCAAGCGCGTCGCCGAAGCGCGGCACAAGCATCCCATGGGCGAGCCGCCGGAATATCTCATCTATCCGCCGGATCTGACCGAGCCCTATCGCACGCGACGCTTCCGCGTCGGCGAGCAGATGTATGCGCTGCTCGGCATCCCGCGCGAGGAGAAACTCACGCGCGCGAAATCCTTCGCCCGTAACTGGGAATTCTTCGGCGCACCGGTGGGCATGATCTTCACTGTCGACCGCCAGATGCAGCAGGGCCAATGGGCCGATGTCGGCATGTTCCTGCAATCCATTATGCTCTTGGCGCGCGAGGAGGGATTGCACACCTGTCCGCAGGAAGCGTGGGCGGTGTGGCATCGCGTGCTTCGCGAATATCTGAACCTGCCGGAAAACGAGATGGTGTTCTGCGGCATGGCGCTCGGCCACGCCGATGACTCCGCGGCCGTTAACGCTCTTCACAGCGAGCGCGCGCCGCTCGACGAATTCGTCGTGGTGCAACCGAACAATCTCCCGCCCCGCTGAATTTCCCTGGCGGTTGTGGTAGGCTGCCCATCTCACGGGGGTGGGGGCAATGAACAAGATTCCTGTCGGCCAGGTTATCGGCCAAACCTACAATTTTGCGTTCCGCCGGTATTGGACCGGGCTGGGCATCGTCTGGCTTCCGACGCTGGTTGCAGCCGCGATCGCGTATCTGTGCCTTCCGCCGCTGGCGCATTCCTTCGACGAGGCCTTCCGCCAGGCGATCCAGCTCAAGGCGAATGGCGGCACAAATCAGCCTGTCGTTTTCGAGGAGCCCTGGCAGTTCTGGCTCTTCGAGTTGGCGTTCTACGCGGTGTTCGTGATCGTCGCGGTCGGTATCACCAGGGAAGTGCTGGGCCTGCGCAAGGGTCCGCGGTTCGTCTATTTCTGGTTCGGAGCGGCCGAGCTGCGTTCCATCGCCGGCTACATCCTGACCTTCATCGTCGCTTACGTGCTGCTGGTCGTCTTCGTGGTCGGTTTGGTGATCATCGGGCTCGTCGCAGCCGCTCTGCTTCACAATATGCCGGTCCCGCTCGACAGGACGCAGGCGAACATGCACTGGGATGCTGCAGTGATCGGGTTGGTGGTCGCAATCGAGCTCGCATTCTTCTTCATTCTGGTCAGGCTCGGGTATTTCATCGTGCCCGTCGCGGTCGCGGAAAGGCAGATCGGTCTCAGCCGAAGCTGGGAACTCACGCGTGGAAATTTCTGGCGCATCGCCGTGATCTGGCTGGCGACCGTCCTGCCTGTGCTCCTGATCGAAATATTGTTTGGCGTCGCGCTGATGGCGCCCATTTTCCTGAAGCTGATCGCGCTGCCGCATCGCGATGTGGGGCGCACCGTCTTTCCGCTCGGCGATATGTTTCACGATTACCTTCGCGTGCTGCCGGTCTATTGGGCAATCGGCCTCGTGCTGGCGCCCGTGTTCTATGGACTGTGGAAAGCGCCTGCGGCGTTTGCCTATCGCGCGCTGGTGCCGGCGCAGAAACCTCCGGCTGAGAAAGCGGCAAGCTCTGCGCCTGCGCCTCCGGCGGTTGAATCGGGATCGGGACCTGAGCCGCGCGATCTGCGCAACACATAGCGTCCTGCGCCGGTTCAGACAGAAAAAGACCCACGCCGAGGGGGATCGGCGCAGGTCCTTTCGCGTCGGATATTTCTACCGCGCGACCCTGATGTTGTCGAAATAGGCATCCATCGTCGTTTGCGGCCTGGGAGTCGCCGCGCAATCCACGATCACGTGGGCCACGTCGATCTCCTTTTCGGCGGAGTAGGGCGCCGAGCTGTCCGACAGGCGATATCGCGAGGCGCCCTTCTTGCCGTTGATGTTGAAAAGAAAGCGGTGGTTGGCCTGATCCCATCGCACGATGACCGTGGTGCGCTGGTTGAGCGGAACCGTGCCGAGCGTGCCCTGTGCGATGGTGTTGCGTGAGCTGCAATCGCTGTTCGCGCATTCCTGATAGATGTAGGAAGCCGTCATCGCGCCATCGCCGTCAGACGGCCGCCTGTCCAGTCCGATGGCAAATTCGACATCGCCAAGCTGGCTTGTCGGATTGGCCTGCGTGTTGAAGAACCGGCCGCGGAATTCCGGTCCGGCGACCACTTCCGCGCCCGTGTTTGTCGGGCACGCCGTCGCGGTCGCCTTGTCGACCTGCACGTTGTACGAAACGGCCGTGATCCCTTCAGGATTGAGGAAGTAGAGGCCGTAGGTTCCGCCCGACGAATAGCCGTCGTCGTTCGGCGACGAGTACGCGGTGGCGGCAAGATGCAGCCTGTGTCCCAGCGTGATCTCTCGAACTGCATCGAGGGTCAGGTAGTCGCTTTCGCCGCCGTACCATTTCGTGGAATCGACGGTGGGCGCGGCAAAGTTGTCGTAAAGCGGAAAGGGGCTGGCGCTGGCGTTTCCAGCGGTCAGCAGGCAAGCACTGGCGAGCAATGCCATGCAGAGGGCGTTCTTCATGGTCCGAGACATCCCGTTTTGGGTCACCAAGCCGGAGAGGTGCAGGGGCTGTGCCAGCCACGCACAAGGATTTCGAACGAAAAAAGACCCGCGCCGAACTCACGGCGCGGGTCTCGTTTCTTGAAGGCGATGCGTGGAGGGGCGTTACCGCACCGCGTTCCAAGCAACGTCAGAGGCGAACGGTGATTCCGAGGAACGCACCGGTACGCGGATTGATCCGGCAGAAGGCGATGCGGCCGTGGCGCTCGCGGCACTTCACAACATAGGCGCCGCGATACATGTAAGGCTCGCCGATCACGCGGATGTTTCTCGCCTTGACCACCTCGACGACGCGGTCGCGGCCGATATAGCGAGCCGGGACGTGCTTCATCACGATGGTCTTGTGCGGTTTCTGAATGACGACGGTGGCGGCATCCGCGGTACCCGCCGTGGTCAATGCAGCGGCGGCAATGGCGCCGGCGATGAGTGCTTTGAACTTCATGATCCAGTCTCCTGTTTCCAACTCTTCCCGCCGAAGAGCGGGCCATGACGTGCATCTTGCGCGACGCGCGCTGAACCGACTCTGGATGGCGCGTAGTGCCTGCGGTTCATCGAGACGGCGAAAACAAGGCGGCCGGCAGTTTCGAAAAATAGAGAACCCGCCCAAGGTTTCCCTTGAAGCGGGTTCTCGCTTGCTGCGTTACAGGTCCGCGTGGAGGGGCTTACCGCGAGCCTGCTTGCCTCAAGTCCCTACAGGCGCACCCTGAAGCCGATGAATGCGCCCGAATACGGATCGACCGAGCAATAGGCGAGCCGGTCGAAATTGTCGTAGCACCGCACGACGTATTGTCCGCCATAGATGTATGGCGCGCCGATGTAGCGGATATGGCGTGCGCGGAGCACTTCGATCACGCGGTCATGGGCGATGAACCGGCGTCCACCGACGCGCTCGCGCACGACGACATCGTTGTGATGGCCGAAGCGTTCCTTGACCACGATGTGATGCGGATGAACGGCGATGCGCTCGTTGTCCGCAGAAGCCGAACCGGCTGCCAAACCAACTGCGGCAATGCTCGTCAGAATCAGATGTCTCAGTTTCATCATCTTTCTCCTTCCCATTGCCCCGGGTTCATTAACGCGAAACGGAGCGGTTGGAGCCGGCGAACTTTGCGCTAGAATATGCTCTGTCGCTGAACGGTGTCTGGACGTGCCATTCATCCGATATTCATCGGGAGCGGCCTACAAAACAGCATGCGCAGGCGGTTGATTTTCCTTGTCTTTATGGCGTTTTCGCTGGCGTCTGCGCCTGCCTGCGCGCAAGGCCGTTACGTGCGTCCGTACAACACCAACGGCGCCATGCCGCTCGAGCGAATCCTGCCGCAGATTCGCGGCCAGTATCCCGGCTCGCTGTCCGATGCCGACGGGCCGTTCGCCGATCCCGATGGCAGGCTGCACTACCGCCTCAAATGGCTTACGCCCGAAGGCCGCGTCATCTGGCTCGATACCGATGCGCGCACCGGGCAGGTTCTTGGAATCAATCACGGCTGGGGCGGCTATGGCCCTTACCCGCGGGGAACGATCATCATGCGGCCGGGTGCGGTTCCTCCTCCGCCGCCGCCGCGCCCGGGCTGGGAGCGCGGCTGGCGCGCGATTCCCGGCGGCCGTTTCCGCGGCGGCTTCCGCGGCGGGCATGGAGGTCCGCACCACTGATGCGCGCGCTCATTGTCGAAGACGATCAGGAATTGCAGCGGCTGCTGAAGCAGGCGCTGACCGATGCCGGCTATGTCGTGGATACGGCAAGTGATGGCGAGGACGGACACTTCCTGGGCGACACCGAGCCGTACGATGTCGTGATTCTCGATCTCGGCCTGCCGAAGATGGATGGCGTGCGCGTTCTCGAATCGTGGCGCAAGTCGGGCCGCAAGATGCCGGTCCTGATCCTCACGGCGCGAGACCGCTGGAGCGACAAGGTCGCGGGCTTCGATGCCGGCGCCGACGACTATCTCGCCAAGCCCTTCTACACCGAGGAATTGCTCGCGCGCGTCCGCGCACTGGTGCGCCGCGCGGCAGGGCTTGCGACGGCCGAGATCGAGATTGGTCCCTTGCGCATCGACACAAGGTCCTCGCGCGTGACGGTGGACGGCAATCCGGTGAAGCTCACCTCGCTCGAATACCGGTTGCTCGCCTATCTTGCGCATCACCGCGGACGGGTTGTGTCGCGCACCGAGCTGGTCGAACATCTGTACGATCAGGATTTCGACCGCGATTCGAACACGATCGAGGTCTTCGTAGGGCGCCTGCGCAAGAAGCTCGGCGTCAATCTCATTCAGACGGTGCGCGGCCTTGGCTATTGCCTCGAAATCCCCGACGCCAATTCTGCCGAAGATCGCGCCGAGGCTTAACTCGCTTTCCGGCCGGCTGATTGCGGCCGCAGCGGTGTGGACGCTGCTCGGGCTGGTAATTGGCGGCTTCGTGCTGTCGGGAATCTTCCGCGCTTCGGTGCAGAACAATTTCGACTCGCGCCTGAAATTCGATCTCGACGGATTGATCGCCGCAGCAGAGCCCGATGCCGACGGCCAAGTGTCGCTGCATGAGCGGTTTTCCGATCCCCGCTTCGAACGTGTCTATTCGGGGTGGTACTGGCAGATTTCCCCGGAGCAGAAGGGCGACATCCAAATCTCACGCTCGCTGTGGGATCGCGCGATCAAGCCGACCGACTTCCACCTGCGTTCCGGGACCAGCTGGGGCTACGGTCTGGGACCGGACAATCAGGTCGTGCGCATCGTTGCGCGGCGGATCGAGTTTCCCATCTCGGCCACGCCGCAGCCGAACGACTTCCGCTCCTACATTTTTCTTGTCGCAACGGACGCGTCCCAGGTCGAAAGCAATGTTGCGAATTTCGATACGACGCTGATCTGGGCTTTTGCGATCTTCGGCCTTGGACTCATCGCGGCGATCTTCATCCAGGTGCGCGTGGGGTTGCAGCCGTTGCGGCGCGTCAGCGCCGGCCTGGCGCGCATCCGCGACGGCCAGGCGCAGCGCCTTGACGGCAGATTTCCATCCGAGATCGCGCCGCTGGCGCGCGAGCTCAACAGCCTCATCGATCACAACGCCGAAGTGGTCGAGCGCGCACGCACGCAAGTGTCCAATCTTGCCCATTCGCTGAAGACCCCGCTTTCCGTGTTGAGCAGCGAAGCATCCGCACAGCCCGGGCCGCTGGCGAGCGTGGTGTCACGGCTCGTGGTAACGATGCGCCGCCAGATCGACCATTATCTGGCGCGCGCCCGCGTTGCCGGCGCCGTCGACATTCTTGGCAAGCGCGCGCCCGTCAAACCGGTGGTGGACGATCTGGCGCGCGTGCTGGCGCGTGTTCATGCCGACCGCGGGATCGCCATTGCAGCGGACTGTCCGGCCGACATCGTCTTTCGCGGCGATCGTCAGGATCTGGAAGAGCTCGCCGGCAATCTGATGGACAATGCTTGCAAATGGGCGGTCAGCCGGATCTCCGTCGCGGTGGAGTCCGCCGGTGACGGCAAGTTCGAGCTGCAGGTGGACGACGACGGCCCCGGCCTCGAGCCGGACGAGCGGCAGCGGGTAGGCGAACGCGGAGAACGGCTGGATGAAAGCGTCCCGGGCTCCGGCTTCGGCCTCGCCATCGTCCGCGATATCGCCAAGCTCTATGGCGGTTCGCTTGAGCTGGGCGAAAGCCCACTGGGCGGCCTTCGGGCGCGACTGGAATTGCCGCGGGCGTCCTAAGGCATTACCATCAGCAATGATGGTCGGGGGCCATTCAGCACAATTGCAGTTTCGACTCGACGGAGCCCGTCCTGCGCTCTCGTGTGCCATTTTCCATTGTGCCATCTCAGGGAGAACAAGATGTCGTGGAAATCGATTGGAGCCGCAATTGCCTTCACCTGTGTGCTGACGACCGGCGCCGCGGCGCAGACCGTCGTGGGCACGATTTCGGTCTGCTACTACGCTCCGAACTGCACCTATACGGAATCCATCGGGCTCAATCCGCCCGTCGATTCGCCTGCCTTTCTCATTACCAACACCAGCGACAGTGTCATCACCAACGCCAAGTTCACGATCAAGCCGAACAAGGCGAATGAAGTCGCCAAGGACAGTTTCAAGATCGGAAAGTTGAAGCCCGGCCACAGCATTGTCATCGTCCCGCAGTACAGCAACGATGGAGGGACCAATCATCCACCCGGTGCGTTCTTCTTTTTCACGGGCTCGCCGTTGGACACGAGCGAAAGCGGGCCGGACGCGAACACCATCAAGTTCATTTTCACCGGCTCCATGGGAGGACTGACCGTCAGTTCCGGGATCATTGAGCCGAAGGCGACCCTGGGACCGTCCAACGATGGTACCGTCAGCCGCATCAACTTCCTTGGCGGCCCGGGCAATGCCGATGGCCCCTGCAACGACTGTGTCGGGCCCTACCAGATCGGTACGCTGACGGCCCAGTAAGACCGGCGAAGTCTGGCGAAAGGCCGCAGGAAGGTGGCCTTCTCGCACCGCTCGAATCGCCAGGGACCTGCCGGGGTCCGGGCGAAGCGCAACACTGCGTTAAGGGTAAGGCACTAGGGTGGAGGCTCATGGTCCGGCCTGAGCCGGCCGCGGCGGGAACCTCAGGCATGCCAGCGAAAGAAAAATCCGATCTGTTGCGTTCGTTTCTGGGATCGCTCCCGGAATCGATTGCCAATCGTCTTGCCAGGGCCATCGAAGTCGACCGGCTCAACAACGGCAGCGTGCTGCCGCACGATCTCATTCTCGAGGGTTTGCGCCCCGCCTTGCGCAAGGCGCAGCCGAAAGAGCGTACCGCCAATCCCATTCGCGCCTTCTGCCGTCCGTTCGAGGATCTTCTGATCGACGAAACGCCGCGCGAAAAGCTGAAGGGCCGCATTCCTCGCGACTCCGTCACGCCGGTGTGGAACTGGCTGGCGCAGACGCTGATGCCGAACGAGCTCAACGCCTATTCCATCGCCGTGAAAATGGCGGTGCTCGGCGGCAAGACCGACGAGCTTCGCACCAAGACAGCCGACTTCTGGCGCATGGCGTCGCAGGCGATCCAGACCAAGCTCAACAACGAAAGCGGCCGCAAGGCCGCGCGCCTTGCACTGGGCGGCAACGCCGTCATCGACGATGCCTGTGAAATGGCCGTGATGATGAGCGTGGGCGCTGAAGTCTGCGAACTGCAGGACCGCCTGCCGGCCGAAATTCCGGCGATGAACGACGACATCCTGCACGCGTTCCGCGATGTCTACGATCGCGTCGTGGCGGCGGTTCCAGATGCAGCGGCCTATCTGCCCCTCGTGGTGATGAGCCGGCTCGACCATCCGTGGGAGGCGCTGCGGCTGCCGCTGACGATCACGCGCACGACGCAGGAAACCCTGCTCGCCGCGACCGATATGGGTCTCGTCGGCGAAATCCTGTTCGGCATCATCGAGCAGCACGGCGCCGCCATCCGCGCTGCACGCCCCAACCAGTTCAACGCCAACGATCTGATCGGCAATCTGGAAGGTTTCACCACGCTGACAAGCGGCATGGTCAAGGAAGTCGAGTTGCGGCGCGACGGCGCCTGGGGCCAGCGCATCATCAAGGACCGCGCGGCGGTTGCCGAAGTGATGGACGGCTTCATGGAGCGCGCATCGAAGGAAATCATGGCCGCGCTGCCGACGCAAAAGACGGGTTCCTATTCCGGCGGACCGCGCGTGCCGGATTTCAGCAAGCCGGCTGATCCGGAACGCTCCGATCGCGCGCTCAGCTATGCGCGCCTGATCGCCGGCTGCCGCAGGCTCGCCGCCGCGGCCTCGTTCGCCGCGTCGCTCAAGAAGGCGGACGACGAGATCGGCACCGAGCTCGAAACCTACAATGACGGGCTGGTGCGCGAGATGCGCGCGGCGGCCGGCGAGGCGCGCCTCCATGGCGAGCAGTATTTTGCAGTTGCCACCGAACTGACGGCGACGCTGTTCAGCGCCGAGGAAGGCGAATTCCTCCGCCGCCGCGGCCATGCGGCGACATCCGTCGCGGCCTGACCTCCCATTGTTTTTCGCGCACGCCTGCCGCTAACTTCGCCCTCGACCGCGAGGGACCGATGGCGCCGAAGAAGAATCCGCTGAAGCTCAATCCGTTGCAGCTCAAGACGCTCACGATTTTGCAGGCGCTGGCGCGCGTGCCGGGCGCGAGTCTGCAGGGTCCCGGTCAGGGTGAAGTCAGCATCGAGCGCTTTCCGCCGGCGCACGGCGATCATGTTCATCTTGGCGATGCGGTGGTGTCCGGCAAGGACACGACCGGGCTCTACAACGACAAGGTCTGGAACGCGCTGGAACGGAAGGGTCTTGCGCGCGCCGACTTTCCCACGCGCATCATCCTGACACCGGAAGGCCTGGGCTACGATACGGGTCTCGCCGACGAAATCCTGCATCGCTCCGCACACTGATTATTTGATTTCCAGCCTCTTCATCGTGACCAGCGGCTTCGAGAACAATGCCGCGCCGCGCGAGCTTGCAAGGAATTTGTCGAGGGCCTTGGCATCCGCGGTGATGTGCACGTCGCCGTCCTCGCCGGGATCGACGGTGCCGGCGATTTCGCCGGCCTTGACCGCGGCAGCCGCGGCCTTGTCGTCCATCAGCATGAGCGTGACTGTGCCGCCGCGGCCCTCGCGGTAGGACATCAGGATGAATTGCTGCGCCATGGAATCGGTGGACGGCGTTCCATTGTTGCTGACTTCCTGAACACTGAGGACGTGCGTTGCGCCGAGAAGAGCAGCGCGCAACGTGTACTGGCTCCATTCCCCGCTGTGGTCTTTCATGGAATCGGACACGAGGATCGCCGTCATGGTGCCGTCCTCGTTGGCAAGGAAGTGCATGTAGGCCGGGTTGTTGTCCTTGTCGTCGACGCCGCGGCCGATCCAGCTGCCCTGCAATGTGGGATCCGGCCTGAACCCCACCGTGCTGCCGGCCGGAACCTTGCTCGTGACCGGCAGGCAGGCCGAAAGCGCAACCGCGCCGCAAAGCGCAAGCAGAAGCAAAATGCGTCGCATGGAAATCCCCCTCGAAATCGCAAGCATCAGGACAGCTTCTTTAGTATCAGGAAGGGCGCCTTGAACAATTCCGCTCCTTCGGGCTGTGACAGGAAATCGTCCAATCTGGCGGGATCAGACGTGATGGTGACATCGCCATCCGTGGTATCGATCTCTCCCGCAAGCACACCCGACCGGATCGCGCCGGCGGCAACGTCCCGATCCGCCATGTAAACCGCGACTCGTCCGCCGCTGTAGGGACCATAATACATGAGATCATAGCTGGGCGGCGGCGGATCTTCTGGGCCGTCCTCGTCTTCCATCTGCGCGCTGACGATGTGATTCTCGCCCAGCGCCGCGACCTGCAGGAGATATCGGGTGCGATGATCGTCTTCGTCTGACGTCCATGTCGCTGTCATCGTGCCGTCCGGATTGGCAACAATTTGCAGGCGCTCGTGCGTGTCGACATTGTCGCGGACCGGGTCCTCGATGGCCCAATTGCCGATCAGGTCCGGATCGGGGCTGAAGCCGACGGTCGTACCGGCAGGCACCCTGGTCGTGACGGGAAGGCATCCGCAAAGGCATGCAGCAATCAGGAGCGTGACGACAGCCGGCAAAACGCGCATGGAAATGCCCCACCAGACCGGGTTAAAGCGTCAGGCTCGATTGGGACCGAACTGGGGCGCATCGCCGCCTTGGATAAGGCAAAACCGAGCCGCTATATTGGCAACCCAGCCCCAGCCCAAGACCGCATGAATCCGAAGAAGCGCCGCCGCCTCTATTTCGCCATCGCCGTAGTCGTCGCGGGCGCCGGCGGCGCTGCACTCGTCGTCACGGCGCTCAGGGACAACGTGCTCTACTTTTACAGTCCGTCCGATGTCGTCGAAAAACACGTGCCGGAACAGGTCGCCTTCCGCATCGGCGGATTGGTGCAGACCGGCAGTGTGAAGCGCGGGCCCGGCGCCGAAGTCCGATTCATTGTTACCGATGGCAAGCGCAGCATTCCCGTGAGCTATACGGGAGTCCTCCCCGATCTCTTCCGCGAAGGGCAGGGCGTCGTCGCATCCGGGGCGCTCGAGCATGGCGGCGTTTTCCGGGCGAGCGAAGTGTTGGCCAAGCACGACGAGCGCTACATGCCGCCGGAAGTCGTGGATGCGCTGAAGCGATCCGGCCGCTGGAAGGAAGGGCAAACGCAATGACGGGCGAGATCGGCCAGCTCGCCCTGTCGCTCGCACTGGCGCTTGCTGTCGTTCAGGCGATGGCGGGATTGATCGGCTCGCGTGCCGGCGGCTCGCAAGCGGCCGCCATCGCCACGTCGAGTGCGTTCGGACTCTTCGTGTTTGCGGCGCTGGCGATGGGATCGCTGATCTTCGCCTTCGCGCTGTCCGACTTCAGCATCCTCGATGTCGCGCAGAATTCGCACACCGCCAAGCCGCTGCTTTACAAGCTGACCGGCGCGTGGGGAAACCACGAAGGCTCTATGGTGCTGTGGGTCTTCGTGCTCGCCGTCTATTCGGCGCTGATTGCATTTACGCGGCGCGGCGGGGAGCGGATGACGTCGGCTGCGCTCGGCGTACAGGGCCTGATCGCGGTCGCGTTCCTCCTGTTCATCCTGCTGACCTCGAATCCGTTCGTGCGGCTCGATCCGCCGCCGTTCGAAGGCGCCGGCCTCAATCCGCTGCTGCAGGATCCCGGCCTCGCGTTCCACCCGCCCACGCTTTACGTCGGCTATGTCGGATTGTCGGCGGCGTTTGCCTACGCTGCCGCCGCCCTGATCACGGGAGACGCGGACGCCGCCTGGGCCCGCGCTGCGCGTCCGTTCGTGCTGATCGCCTGGATCGCATTGACGCTCGGCATCGCCGGCGGAAGCTGGTGGGCCTACTACACGCTCGGCTGGGGCGGATTCTGGTTCTGGGATCCCGTGGAGAACGCCTCGTTGATGCCATGGCTGATCGCGACCGCCCTGCTGCACTCGGCGCTCGCCACCGAACGCACCGGCGCTTTCCGCGTGTGGACGCTCCTTCTCTCCATTATCGGTTTCTCGCTCAGTCTCGTCGGCACATTCCTCGTGCGCTCCGGCGTGCTCACCTCGGTGCACGCCTTCGCCAACGATCCGGAGCGCGGCAAATTTATTCTCGGCATTCTCGTGCTGGCGATCGGCGGCGCGCTCGCCCTGTTCGCCTGGCGCGCGCCCAGGCTCCAGACTGGCAGCGCTTTCGACATTGTGAGCCGCGAGACCGCGCTTCTTTCCAACAACGTGCTGCTCACCGCGGCCGCCGGTGTTGTGTTTCTCGGAACGATCTATCCGCTCGCGCTCGATGCGCTGACGGGACACAAGCTTTCCGTTGGCGCACCGTATTTCGCTGCGACCTTCGCGCCGATCTTCGTCGGGCTGATGCTGCTCGTGCCATTCGGGCCACGGCTTGGATGGCGGCGCGGAGATATTGTTTCGGCGCTGCGCATCCTGTTGCCCGTCGGCATTGCCGCCGTGGTCGGCGCAATCGTCGTTCTGGCGATTGTGACCCCGCGCAGTCTGGCCGGGGCGGGTGCGATTGGCTTGGGCGTCTGGGTGATCGGGGCCAGCGTCGTCGACGCCGTTCGCCGTAATCGGGAGCGGACCTTCGGCTGGAGCGCGGTTGCTTCGGCGCTCGCCCACGCCGGACTGGGCATCACGCTGCTCGGCATCGCCGGCACGACCGTTTGGCGCAGCGAGGCCATGGATGTTCTCGGCCTGGGCGATTCGCTGCACGTGGCAGGCTACGACCTGCGTCTGCGCGACATCGTGGCGGCGGACGGCCCCAACTATTTCGCCAAGCGTGCGGAGATCGATGTCAGCCGCAACGGCGCGTCGATTGCGACGCTCGAACCGGAAACACGTTCCTATCCGGCGGAAGGACAGGCGAAGGCCGAAACCGCCATCCGCACGACAGGCTTCTCCGATCTCTACGTTGCGCTCGGCGATGAACGCGGCAAGGGGCGCTGGCTTATCCGCGCATATGTGAATCCGTTGGCGCCGCTGATCTGGCTTGGCGGCGGTGTGATGGCGCTCGGCGGACTTGCGAGTCTCTTCGCACGATTGCGCGTTCGCGCGCTCGCCCCACAAAGCTATGCGGCGGCAGAATGACGCGCGTTCTTGCAACCGCATTCGTCGCGCTCAATCTTTTCGTGGGCGTCGCGCAGGCGTCTGCGCCGGAGAAGCTTTCGAATCCGGCGCTCGAAGCGCGCGCCGTCGCTCTGCAGAAACAGCTGCGCTGCCTCGTTTGTCAGGGCGAATCTCTGGATGAATCGAATGCGCCGCTCGCTGCCGATCTGCGGGCCATCATCCGGGAGCATATTGCGGCCGGTGAGAGCGATGACGCGGTGAAGCGTTATCTGGTAGCGCGCTACGGGGACTTCATCTTGATGAATCCCCCGGTCGAAAGGGACACGATATTGTTATGGTTTGGCCCCGCCGGATTAATACTTATGGGAACTGCCATAGCTATCTATGTTACACTTCGCTCCCGGCACCGTTTAATGGCCGAGGGTGCAGAAACCTTGGCAGATGAAGGTCCAGAAACAGGGACTTGAAAACTTGCCGACGTTTAATGTTATGAACAGGAACAGGTAACCAGCGAGGCTTAAGGCCTCTCAACAGTTCTCGCGCCGGCGCGGGGGAGCCGGCCCGCTGCCAGTCAAGGAGTAGGAAATGACGAGCGAAAACCCAAGCAACCCTCAAAGAGCCAGGTCGCGCCTGCTGGCGGCAGCATCGGCCGCAGCCATTCTGGTCGTCGGCCTCGGCGCCTTCGCCCTCTTGCCGCGGCCCGTCGCCGAGACGTCCGAGCCATCCGGCGGACACATGGTTCAGATCGCCGCCGTGAAAGCGGCACCGCCGCGCATGATCGAGGCCGGAGCGCCATTCAGCTTCGCCGATCTGGTCGAGCGCGTGAGTCCGGCGGTTGTGACTGTAACGGTCGAGCAGGAGGTGAATGCCGCCGCCGACATCAACCCGGCCGACTTGCCTGAGCCGTTCCGCGATTTCTTCAATCAGCAGGGACAGAACGGAAAGCCGTTCAACGTGCCGCGCAAGGCGGTAGCGATGGGCTCGGGCTTCATCATCGACAAGTCCGGCTTCATCGTGACCAACAATCACGTTGTCGAGAACGGCAAGAGCATCAAGGTGAAGCTGCCTGACGGCCGCGAATTCAACGCCAAGCTCGTCGGCACCGATCCGGCGACCGACGTGGCGGTGCTCAAGATCAAATCCGAGAAGTCGTTGCCGACCGTCGAGTTCGGCGATGACCGTCAGGTGCGCGTCGGCGATTGGGTGATCGCCGTCGGCAATCCCTTCGGCCTCAGCAACACGGTGACGGCCGGTATCGTGTCGTCCATCGGCCGCGATGTCGGTAATGGTCCGTACACGGACTTCATCCAGATCGACGCGCCGATCAACCGCGGCAATTCCGGCGGACCGACCTTCGACATCCGCGGCAAGGTCATCGGCATGAACACGATGATCTTCTCGCCGTCGGGCGGCAGCGTCGGCATCGGCTTTGCCATTCCGGCATCCACGATCCACGACGTGATCGCCCAGCTCGAGACCAAGGGCAAAGTGGCGCGCGGCTGGCTCGGCGTTGAAGTGCAGGCCGTGACGCCGGAAATCGCGGCAAGCGTCGGCGCCAAGGACGCCAAAGGCGCGTTGGTTGCCAACGTCGTGCCGAACGGACCGGCGGCAAAGGGCGGCTTCCATCAGGGCGACCTCGTGTTGGCCGTGAACGGCACGGCGATCGAGGATTCGCGCGATCTGACCCGGCGTGTGGCGGCGTTGCCGGCGGGGCATGCGGCGACGTTTACGATCGTCCGCGACGGCCATCAGCAGGAACTGCATGCGGCGATCGGTTCACGGCCCGAGCGCCTCGCGTCCAACGACAGCGACGATGACAGCGGTGGCGGCCGCGCCAGCGCGCCGGCCACGACGGCGCAGGCCATGGGCCTTGGCCTCGCGGCGGTGACGCCGGATGTGCGCCGCGCCTACAACCTCGACCAGGATGTCCAGGGTGTCGTGGTCACCAAGGTCGATCCCAACAGCGACGCAGCCGACAAGGGCGTGCAGCCGGGGGATGTCGTGGTGTCGATCTCGAACCGGCCGGTCCATACGCCGCAGGACATCAAGGCGAGCATCGCCGATGCCCAGGCCGCGGGCCGCTCGGCAATCCTTGTGCTGCTTTCCGGACAGAACGGACAGCGTTTCGTCGCGCTGAAGATCGGTCAAACGTGAGGACAGAGTACCGGGCCTCGCGGCGCAAGCCGCGGTGCCCGGCCCCCGCGCCGGTGGTGGCGGCCCCATCCCCCCGTTGCCGCCATCGGCGCGGACCCTTCGTGTTTTTGAGTCCCATTGTCGTTTCGCTCTAGGGCATAGGAGTTGGGCATGCGGATGCTCGTGGTAGAGGACGACGTCGAAGCGCAGCGCTATCTGGTCAACGGATTGCGTGAAGCCGGTCATGTCGTGGACGACGCAGGCGATGGCGAGATCGGGCTCACGCTCGCGCTGTCGCGGCCATACGATGTCGCGGTCATCGACCGCATGCTGCCGAAGCTGGACGGCTTGCAGCTTGTTCAGGAAATGCGCGAGCACGGCAACGCAACGCCCGTGCTTTTCCTGAGCGCGCTGTCCGAGGTGGACGATCGGGTGAAAGGCCTGAAGGCCGGCGGCGACGACTACCTCACCAAGCCGTACGCCTTCGTCGAGCTTCTTGCCCGCATCGATGCGTTGATGCGCCGGCGCCATCCCTCTGCGGTCAAGACGCGCCTGCAGGTGGGCGATCTCGAGCTCGACCTTCTGACCCGTGCCGCCAGGCGCGGCGCGACCAGCATCGAGCTGCAGCCGCGCGAATTCCGCCTGCTCGAATATCTCATGCGCCATGCCGGCCAGGTGGTGACGCGCACCATGCTGCTGGAGAGCGTTTGGGAATACCATTTCGACCCGCAGACCAACGTGATCGACGTCCACATCTCGCGCCTGCGCGCCAAGATCGACAAGGGCTTCGACGTACCGCTGCTGCACACGGTGCGCGGGGCGGGTTACATGATCCGCGCCAAGGCCTAGACTGAAGCCGGGATCTGAAGGGCGGCGGCGTGGAAACGTGATCGGCTTTCGGCTTTTCCGCACGCTGGCGTTCAGGATTGCGCTTGCCTATCTCGGCATCTTTGCGATCTCGACCAGCGCGCTGGTCGCCTTCACCTACTGGAATTCCAAGCGCGCGCTTGACGCCGAAACCGACCAGACCATCGATGCCGAGATGGCCGGCCTGACCGAGCAATATGAACGGCTGGGGCTCGGCGGTCTCGTCGATGTGCTGAATGGAAGGTCGATCCACAGCAACCAGAGCCTCTATATCCTGATCGGTCCGCGCGGCCACGAGCTTGCCGGCAATCTCGACGCATGGCCGCAGACGACCAAAGCCGGCGGCGGCTATGTGCAGTTCGATTACGAGCGACGCGTGGGGCCAAATCTCGAGCGCCATCCGGCGCGCGGATTGACGCTCAAGCTGATGGGCGGATTCCAGCTTCTGGTGGCACGCGATGTCCATGAGCGGTACGAGACCGAACGGCTGTTCACCACCACGCTGCCCTGGAGCGTCGCGCTCATGCTGCTGCTCGGCCTGATCGGTGGCGCCGTGATGAGCCGCAATCTCATCAACCGGCTCGACACGATCAACAATACGAGCCGCGAGATCATGGCGGGCGATCTCTCGCGCCGCGTGCCGCGCAACCGGTCGGGCGATGAGTTCGACGCGCTCGCCCAAAATCTCAACCAGATGCTCGACCGGATCGAGAGTTTGATGAAAGGCATGCGGGAGGTGACCGATTCGGTAGCGCACGATCTGCGCACGCCGCTCAATCGCCTGCGCAACCGCATCGAAGGCACGCTCAAGCATCTTCCGCCCGACGGAGCGGAGGCCGCGCAAATCGAGGCGGCCGTGGCGGAAACAGATCGCCTCATTGCGACGTTCAATGCGCTGCTGCTGATTGCGGAAGCCGAGGCCGGCGTGGCGGGCAATGCCATGTCGCGGCTCGATCTCTCCGCCATCGCCCGCGACATCTGGGAGCTCTACGCACCGGTCGCCGAGGAAAAGGGCGTGGCGCTGGAAATCGCGCCCGGCGGCGTGGTCGAGGTCGATGGCAACGGCAACCTCCTGTCTCAGGCGCTCGCCAATCTCGTCGATAATGCCATCAAGTACACGCCGTCCGGCGGAAGCGTCACCATCGCCGTCTCGCCGACGCCGCAAGGCGCGGTCCTTTCGGTGAGCGATACGGGCCCCGGAATCCCGGAGGAGGATCGCGCCCGCGTGGTCGAGCGCTTCGTGCGCCTTGAGGCCAGTCGCAATTCGCCGGGCACCGGCCTGGGGCTCAGTCTCGTCGCCGCAGTGGCGCAGCTTCACAATGCGAGGCTCGAGCTGAGCGACAACGCGCCGGGACTGAAGGCCGAGATCGTCTTCGGGCGGACGAACTGATTCGGCCGATTCGTGCATTTTTGCGCGGTTTCATGCGATGCGGCCAAATCCGGCGCCGTCTGGCGGCCGGACACCGATCGTCTGAATCTTAGGAAAATACTGGGTTTTCTGTGGATGACTGCAAGGGATGCCAAGCCTCTGCAACGATTCTGTATGCACGAAGTGGCCCGTTCGCTATATCTCGCGTCACCGGATGCTGCATCGAAAGGAATAGCGAATATGAGCAAAACGGACTTCGTCGACGCGGTCGCGAAGCAGGGCAAGATCAGCAAGGCCGATGCCAAGCGCGCCGTCGAGATGGTTCTTGGCGCTGTCGAAGGCGGTCTCAAGACGATCAAGAATGGGGGCAAGTTCCAGATCGGCACCTTCGGAAGCTTCCGGGTGACCAAGCGGGCGGCACGCATGGGCCGCAATCCGCGCACCGGGGAGCCGATCAAGATCAAGGCATCCAAGGGCCTCAAGTTCCGGCCGTCTTCGCAACTGAAGAAGGCTGCCGGCTGCTGATTGCGGCTTCGTATCGGCAAACAAGGCCCGCCATCACAGGCGGGCCTTTTTGTTTGCAACACGCCGCGATCTTCTAGAATGCGGCGATGACCGGGCTTCCGCATCAAGGCGCATTGCCGCTGCCGTTCGATCGGGGCCGTGCGGACCGCACGTTTGCCGAGCTGACTGCCAAAGGCGCGCAGGTTCCTGCCGCCGCCGTCCCGCTGCTCGAAGCAGCCTTCGGCAACAGCCCGTTCCTGTCGCGCCTGGCGCTGCGGGAGAGCGAATTCCTGCGGCGGATGCTCGAACGCAGCACGCGCGACGTTCTGAATGTCGTCTTGACCGACGTGCGTCGTGCCGCATTCGCCAGCTCCGTTGCGGAAGCGATGTCGTCGCTGCGCAAGGCCAAGCGGCAGGCGGCACTCACCATCGCGCTTGCGGACATCTCCGGCGAATTTGCGGTCGCGGACGTCACCGGCGCGCTGTCGGATTTCGCGGATGCCTGCGTGCAGTCGGCGCTGCGCTTTCTGCTGAAGGACGCGGCAACCTCGACGGACCTTGCGGGGCTGGTGCCGGAAGAGATCCAGGCGCAAAGCGGCCTCATCGTGCTGGCGATGGGCAAGCATGGCGCGCGCGAACTGAACTATTCCAGCGATATCGACCTCGTCGCCTTCTACGACTCTGAGCGCTTTCCCTTCCGCAAGCGCGGCGATGCGCGCGCGGCCGCCGTCGACCTCGTCAAAGGCCTGGTGAAACTCCTGAGCGAGATCACGGCGGATGGATACGTCTTCCGTGTGGATCTGCGGCTCAGGCCGGACGCCGGCGCAACGCAAATCGCCATCTCCACCGAAGCGGCCGAGAGCTATTACGAAACGCTGGGCCAGAACTGGGAACGCGCCGCGATGATCAAGGCGCGGCCCTGCGCCGGCGATGCCGGAGCAGCCGGGCAATTCCTCAAGGCCATCGAGCCCTTCGTCTGGCGGCGCAACCTCGACTACGCGGCGATCGAGGACATCCATTCCATCAAGCGCCAGATCCACGCCCATGAGGGCCACGGCGAGATCGCGGTCGCCGGCCACAATGTGAAGCTCGGCCGCGGTGGCATCCGCGAGATCGAATTCTTCGTTCAGACCCAGCAACTCATTCTGGGTGGCCGCGACACGCGGCTGCGCGAGCGCGGCACGTTGGCGGCGCTTGAGGCCTTGCGCCTCCGTGGGCTTGTGTCCGATGGCGCGGCCGCCGAATTGGCCGAGGCGTATCTCTTTCTGCGTCATCTCGAACATCGCCTGCAGATGATCGACGACGAACAGACGCACACGATTCCGGATTCGGCGGAAGGCCTCGCGCACATCGCGTACTTCACCGGTTTCGCCAGCGTTGCGGATTTCAGCGCCGGCGTGCGCCGGCGGCTGGAGACTGTCCAGGGGCACTATGTCCGTCTGTTCGAGCGTTCCCCCGCGTTGTCGGGCGGCAGCGGCAGCCTCGTCTTCACCGGTGTGGAGGACGATCCCGAAACGCTGGCGACATTGGAGCAGTTCGGCTTTCGCGATGCCCGGCACGTCGCCCATGCCATCCGCGGCTGGCACCACGGGCGCATCCGCGCCACGCGCAGTCCGCGCGCCCGCGAACTCCTGACCAGGCTCGTGCCGCCGCTGATGGCACGCCTTGCGGCTACCGCCGATCCCGATGCCGCCTTCGCGCAGTTCGACAAATTCCTCACCCGGCTCCCCGCCGGCGTGTCACTGTTCTCGATGCTGCTGTCCAATCCGCAGCTCCTGAAGCTGATCGCCGACATTTGCGGATCGGCGCCGCGCTTCTCGGACTATCTGTCGTCGTCGCCGAAGATGCTGGATGTGCTGCTCGATCCGGCGCTGCTCAACAGCGCGCGGACGCCGGAGCTGCTGCGCCAGGCGCTATCCGAGCAGATGGCGGTTGCCGCGGACTACGAAGCCAGGCTCGATGCGGCGCGCCGCTTCGTCAAGGAAGAGACGTTCCGCATCGGCGCGCAGATCATCGACGGTTCGCTTGCGCCGGGCGACGCGGCGTTACCCTTCACCTGGATTGCCGAAGCGGTGGTTGCGGCCCTTGCCGAGGCCACGGAAGCCTCGCTGGCGGAGCAAGCCGGTCGCATAGCAGGCGGATCCTACGTCATCCTGGCGCTGGGCAGGCTGGGCGGCCGCGAGATGACCGCGACCTCCGATCTCGACCTCGTCTTCATTTATGACGCGCCGGACATGTCGGCGAATTCGGATGGCGAAAAGCCGCTGCCGGTGCCGGTCTACTACGGCCGCCTGGCCCAGCGCCTGATCGCCGGTCTCACGGCGCCGACGTCCGAAGGGCGCCTGTACGACGTCGACATGAGGCTTCGGCCCAGCGGCAACAAGGGACCCGTGGCGGTCAGCCTCGAATCTTTCGCGCGCTATCACGAAAGCGATGCCTGGACGTGGGAGCGCATGGCGCTCACGCGCGCCCGTGTCGTCCATGGCGATCCGGTCCTAGCCGGCAAGGTCGCGAAGGTGATCGAGAGGACGCTGACAACGCCGCGCGACGCCGATGTGCTCCGCCGCGATGTCCGGGAGATGCGCGAGAAGGTCGCCGCAGAATTTCCGGCGCGAGGGCCATGGGACCTGAAATATGCGCCGGGCGGTCTGGTCGATATCGAGTTCGCCGCCCAGTATCTGGAGTTGCGTGAGGCTCCGGCAGCACCGGCCATCCTGGACGCCAACACAGTCGGCGCGCTGGCCCGCCTGGCGGAAGGAAGCGCCGCCCTGGGCCCGCAGGCGAGAGCACTTAGCCAAGCGGCCGCGCTCCAGCAGGGACTCCAGCAGGTGCTGCGCATCGCCGTCGATGGCGCATTCGATCCGGCGTCCGCCACGCCCGGACTAAAGACGCTGCTGGCGCGAAGCGCAGGCGTGGAGACGTTCGACAGGGTCGAAGCCAACCTTGCCTTGGCGCAGCGGGCCGCGCGCGCCATCTTCGAGGGACTGCTCTGCGATTAGGCGTCCGGCACCAGCCGCCTGATCCACTCCGGCAGCGCGAAGCACGCGGCGTGG
>DATIYG010000336.1:0-8880 GCA_035517755.1 Rhizomicrobium sp.
TGTGCGTGGTTTGGATAACTGCCGCGCACCAGAAGCGCCTGCGAGGAATCGACCAGATCGAAACCGCGGCTCTTCAGCGCCTCGCCCCATGCGTGGATGGCAGGCCAACGGTGAAGTGTGCGCGGCGAGAGGTATCTGCCCTCGCCGTCGAAGCCGCCATGCAGCCGATAGCCGGCTTCGAGATGCGGCTTGGCGAACGCATGGTTCGCCATCAACTCGTCTTTGGAATAGCGCAGCTTTGCCATCAGCGCCCTCGCGGCCGGGGTCTACAAACTGATATTTTGTCAGTTCTGGATTTCTGTCAATCACGCCGGGGCTAAGGCCGCAGCGCTTTCGCCAGAAAAACGGTGAGGCTCTTGATCACCGTGTCGCGCGACCGCCCCGAACGGTAGCCTTCGCCCGCCGCCTGGTGGATTGCGCCCACGACGGCCTGGCCGACCACATCGGGATCGATTTTGCGGTCCGCCTGCCCTTCTTCCGCAGCAGTCCGCAGCACCCGCGCCCAGTCGCCACCCCAACGTTGCAGCAGCGGCACGGCCTGCACGCCTTCGGCATCGATGACGGCCTCGTCCGTCATCGCGGCCGCGAGGACGCCCGGGTGACTTTGCGCATAGTCGTAGATGGCGTTCAGCGTGGCGGCGATCTGCGCTTCGAGAGACTCGTGATGCCCCACCCGCTCCCGCAGATAGGCATCGAGTTCCTCCCGCGCGTCTTCCACGAAGGACAGGAAACAGGCGCGCTTGTCCGGGAAGTGCAGATAGAAGGTGCCGTGCCCGAGGCCGGCTTCGCGGGCGACATCCTGAGGCCGGGTGGCGTCGTAACCCCGTTCCACAAACAGCTTGCGCGCTGCCGCCTTCAGCTTGACGAGGCTCTCGGACCGGCGCCGCGGAGAGCGGGCGTCCTCCGGGATCTCAACGACATTTGATGGGAGGTCTCGCGGCATGGGCCGACTTTCGGGCTCTCCGCCGCCCGAAGTCAATGCGGGCCCGGCGCGCCATAAACCATGATTGCTGCTAGGATCAGCGTTAGACCTGTTGGGAGGTTGTCATGCGGACATCGATTCTGGTCGCGGCCGTCGCACTCGGTTTGGCATCGCCGGCGCTTGGCATGGGCGGGGGCGGAGGCGGCGGAATGGGCGGCTACGGCGGCGGCTCCATGCCGATGTCCTCCGGCTTCGACGACTACACCACAGCGCTCAGGCTCATCCATCACGAGAAGTACGACGAAGCGATTCCGTACCTCCAGCGTGCGCTGGAAGAGAAGCCGAACAGCGCCGATGTCCTGAACTATCTCGGCTACACGAACCGCATGGTCGGCAATTACCCGGTCTCGCTCGATTTCTACCAGCGCGCACTGGCCCGCAATCCCGACCACAAGGGCGCGCACGAATATCTGGGCGAGTTGTACCTGAAGATGCATCAGCTTGCGTCGGCGCGCGATCAGCTTGCCGAACTCACGCGTCTTTGCCCAGACGACTGCGACGAGAAGGACGTGCTGACGAAGTCGATCAGCGACTACGAAACGGCAGCAGCCGCGCCGACGGCGCCTGCGGCGGCAACCACAGCGCCGGCTGCAGCAACACCCCCCGCGGCACCAGCAACAACATCGCAACAAGCACCGGCGACACAGTAATCGCGATCGTCACGCCGCCCTGGCCCGGAGCGCGCCAAATCAACGGGAGGCCCGTATCCACGGCGATCCGCGGTTGACGCCGGGTACCTGATGACGCGAAATATTCGCGGGGAGGGCCCGAAATGAGACAAATGGCAATTTGGCCGATCATGGCCGCGGCAGCATTGCTCTGCGCCACGCCGGTGATCGCGCAGCAGGACCATCCGGATTGGCACGACACCGGCGTCGGCGGCACCGGCCCCCTTGGCATTGGGGCACCGATGAGCGGCGTGCCGACCATGGAGGAGAATCCTTACTACACCGCGAAGCGCTATATCGACGAAGGGGAATACGCCAAGGCCATACCGTATCTGGACGAGGCGCTGCGCCGACAACCGGGCAGGGTCAACGCGCTTGCCTATGAAGGCTATGCGCTTTCCAATCTGGGCGACTTCTCGGATGCGAAGAGCTATTTCGATCAGGCTCTGTCTGCCGACGCCGATGATCGGCGCACACACGAATATCTGGGCGAAATGTACTTGGCTTTGCACAACGCGGATGGCGCCAATCACGAGCTTGCCGAGCTGACCCGCATCTGCTCCGGCGGCTGCGACGAGAAGGACGCGCTTGCGAAAGCGATCGCGGACTATCAGACGAAACAGGCTTCGGCCGCCCCGCCGGCGAAGCGGTAGCCTACATCGACCTGAGCGCGCGCCACACGCGCTCCGGAGTCGCCGGCATGTCGATGTGCGGTACGCCGATCGCATCCGAGATCGCGCTGATCACCACCGGCAACGCGCCGACGGTGCCCGCTTCGCCGCATCCCTTGGCGCCGAGCGCATGCGTCTTGCAGGGAATTTCCTCGTAAGCGAAGTCGATGTCCGGCAGATCGTCGGCGCGCGGCATGGCGTAATCGCTGAAGCTGGCGGTCAGAAGCTGTCCGGTCTCAGCGTCATAGACCACATCTTCCATCACGGCCTGTCCGAGACCCTGCACCACGCCGCCATGCACCTGACCTCTGACCAGCATCGGATTGATGACGCGGCCGAAATCGTCGAGCACCTTGTAGGAGACGATGTCGGTCTTGCCGGTTTCGGGATCGACCTCCACTTCGCAGATGTGGCAACCGTTCGGGAAGGTTGAGGCCTGTCCCTGATAGGTTCCGTCACTGTCGAGGCCCTGCTCGAAGCCCGGAATCTTCTCACGCTTCAACGTGACAGCAAGTTCGCCGACTGAAATGGACCGATCGGTTTCGGCCACACGGAAGCGGCCGGTGCCTTCGACGACTTCGAAACCCACATCCTTGCCGCCCGCCTGTAGCACCTGTCCCGCCGCAACCTTGCCTTTGCGGATCACTTCGTCGGAGCACACTTCCAGCGCGCCGCCCGACATGTTGAGCGAACGCGAGCCGCCGGTGCCGCCGCCGTTCACCCATTCGGTATCGCCCTGCTTCACGGTGATGGACTCGAACGGCACGCCGAGGCGCTCGGCGACGATCTGCGCAAACGCCGTTTCGTGACCCTGCCCGTTGGATTGCGTGCCGACATACAGCTCGACGCCGCCGTTCTCTGTGAACTTCACGCGCGCCGGTTCGCTGCCGACGGCGAAGGTGATCTCGACATAATAGGCGATGCCAAGGCCGCGCAGTTTGCCGCGCGCCTTCGATTGCGCCTTGCGCTCGGCGAATGCGGCGACACCGGCGCGCTTCAGCGCCATGTCGAGCATGCGCGGATAGTCGCCGGAATCGAACTTGATGCCGAACCAGTTCTGGAACGGCAGCTCGTCGGGCCGCGGCAGATTGCGGCGGCGCAATTCCACGCGATCGATTCCGGTTTCGATGGCCGCGACATCCATCAGCCGCTCCATCAGGTACGCGGCCTCGGGCCGGCCGGCGCCGCGATAGGCATCGATCGGTCCGCTGTTGGAGAAGTATCCCTTCACATGCGCGAACACGACCGGCACGCGATAGAGACCGCCGAAGATGCGGCCGCCCGCCAAGGTCGCGATGAACGGCGAGAATTGCGACAGGTATCCGCCCATGTTCGCGGTCCCCGTGATGCGCAAGCCGAGGATGGCGCCGTCCTTGTCGAGCGCGAGTTCGCCCTTCATCTGCATGTCGCGGCCGTGATCGTCGGTGAGAAAGGCTTCCGTTCGCGTGCTGATCCAGCGCACTGGCCGGCCGGTCTTCTTCGCCGCGATCAGCACCAGCGGCTGCTCGGGATACATGAAGCCCTTCATGCCGAAGCCGCCGCCGACATCCTTGTTGACGACGCGCAGCCTGTCCTTCTCGAGATTGAGGGTGGCGACCACCCGGTCGCGCAGATTGCCGGACCCCTGATTGCCGGAATAAAGCGTGTAGTTGCCGCTCGCCTTATCGTAGAGGCCAATGGCGTTGCGCGTTTCCATCGAGGATGGCGCGATGCGGTTCTGCACCGTGTCGACGGTTGCGATATGGGCGGCCTTGGCGAAGGCTTCGTTGCACTTCTCTTCGTTGCCGCCGGCCCAGTCGAAGCATTCATTGCCCGGCGCGCTGTCCCACACCTGCGGACCACCCGGTGCCGCATGCAGCGTGCCGACCGCATCGAGGGTCTCGTAATCGACCGCGATCAGTTCCGCCGCATCCATCGCCTGCGCGTAGGTTTCCGCGATCACCATGGCGATGGCTTCGCCGGCGAACGTCACCTTGCCCTTCGCCAGCAGCGGCTTCGGCGATTGGCGCACCGGCGTTCCGTCGCGGCTGACCAGCGGCGCGAAACACATCATCGGATTGGCGCCGGCGGCTTCGACATCCTTCCAGGTCAGCACGGCCACCACACCTGGCGCTTTCTCTGCCGCCGATGTGTCGAGTGACGTAATCCGCGCATGCGCGTGCGGACTGCGCAGGAACGCAACTTGCGTTTCCCGATCGAAATGAAGGTCCTCGGTGTACTGGCCCTGCCCCGTGACAAGGCGAATGTCTTCGGTCCGCTTGACCGACTGTCCGATGCCGAATTTCATGTCTCTAGAATCCTGTCATGGCCGGCCAGCGAGAGCCGCGCCGGCCATCTGTTGTCATTAATGCTTATACGATGGATCGGTGCGGTCGAGCTTGCGCAGTAGCGCCGGCCAGGCGAGCCCGCTGATCGGACCTTCGAACGCGACTTTCGAAAGTCCGGCATTCTTTTCGGCCACGCCCTGGTTCACGCCGTAGATCTGCGTGCCGCCGGCGAGTGCACGCACCTGCATCGAGGCCGCCTTCTCGAGATAGTACATGCGCATGAACGCGTCGGCGCAGGTCTTGCCCATCGTCAGCGTGCCGTGGTTGCGCAACACGACGACATTCTTGTCACCGACATCGGCAATGATGCGCTCGCGCTCGCCCAGCTCTACGGCCACGCCTTCGTAATCGTGATAGGCGAGATCGCCATACACGAGCTGCGCGTGCTGCGTGATCGGAAGCAGGCCATGGTCCTGCGAGGCCATCGCCACGCCGTCCACGGTGTGCAGATGGATGACGCACTTGGCGTCCTCGCGGCTCATGTGCAGGGCGCTGTGGATGGTGAAACCGGCCGGGTTCACCGGATAGGGCGACTCCCCGACCTTGTTTCCTTCCATGTCGATCTTCACGAGGCTCGATGCCGTGATCTCCTCGAACAGCATGCCGTAAGGATTGATCAGGAAGTGGTGCTCGGGCCCGGGAATGCGCACGGAGATGTGCGTGAAGATGAGATCGTCCCAGCCATACGAGGCGACGATCCGGTAGAGCGCCGCGAGCTCGACGCGGAGCCTCCATTCCTCCGGGCTCACCTTGCCTTCGAGGGAGCGGATGGAATGGCTCTTGGGCATTTCGACGACCATTTTTTCGGCGCTGTCGAGCATGGCTGGAACTCCTGAGATCGAATGTCGATTGGCGGCATTTTGCCCCCGCGCCGCCTGTAAATCAAAGCCTCAACGAATGCGTGAAACCGCCTTCGTCCAACCTTCATAAAGGGAATCCCGGCTTGCCGGACTGAGCGCAGGCTCGAACCGGCGCTCGAGCGCCCAGCCGGCCGCGATCTCGTCGAGATTGCTGAACAATCCGCTGCCGAGACCCGCGAGATACGCGGCGCCGAGCGCTGTGGTCTCCGTCACCGTCGGCCGCTCCACCGGCAAGCCGGTGAGATCGGCCAGCCGCTGACAGAACCAGTCGTTGCGCACCATGCCGCCATCGACCTTCAGCGCGCTCGGGGCTTCGATGCCGCTCGCGGCCATGTCGCGCGCCATGGCGTCCAGCAGATCGCGGGTCTGGTAGCAGACCGAGTCGACGGCCGCGCGTGCGATCTCCGCAGCGCCTGCATCGCGAGTCAGACCCAGGATCGCGCCGCGCGCATGCGGATCCCAGTACGGCGCGCCGAGACCCGTGAACGCCGGAACGAAATAGAGGCCGTCGGCTTCTTTAGCAGTCCGCGCCAATGCCTCGACCTCCGGCGCATTGCGGATGATGCCCAGCCCGTCACGCAGCCACTGCACCACCGCACCGGCGATGAAAATGCTCCCTTCGATGGCATAAGCCGTTTCGCCCTTCACGCGATAGCCGGCCGTCGCCAGCAATCTGTTCTGCGAGGCCGGCGCCGTGGACCCTGTGTTGACCAGCGCGAAGCATCCCGTGCCGTACGTGGATTTCACGTCGCCGCGACGGAAGCAGGCCTGACCGAACAAGGCTGCCTGCTGGTCGCCGGCCACGCCGCGGATGGGAATGGCGGCACCAAACAGATCAGGCGTCGCCGCGCCGAAATCGCCAGCGCTGTCGCGCACCTCCGGCAGCACTGGGCGCGGGATCCTGAACAGATGCAGCATCTCGTCAGACCACGACAGCGACTTGAGGTCGAGCAGCATGGTGCGCGAAGCGTTGGTCACATCGGTCGCGTGAACCTTCCCACCCGTCAGCCTGAAGATGAGCCAGCTGTCGATCGTTCCCGCCGCCAGCTCGCCCCGTTCGGCACGCTCGCGCGATCCCGGCGCGTGGTTGAGCAGCCACTCCATCTTCGTCGCCGAGAAATACGGATCGAGCAGCAAGCCGGTGACGGCAGCCACGCGTGGCTCGCGCCCTTCCTGCTTGAGTTCCGCACAACGCTCCGCCGTGCGCCGGTCCTGCCAGACGATGGCGTTGTGCAGCGGCCTGGCCGTGGCGCGATCCCACAGCACCGTCGTCTCGCGCTGGTTGGTGATGCCGATGGCCGCGATGTCTTTGGCAGGCACGCCTTTCGCGGCCGCGCGGCAGCAGGCAACGGTCGCCTGCCAGATTTCCTCCGCATCGTGCTCGACCCATCCATTGGCCGGATAGATCTGGCGCAACTCGATCGCATGCGAGGCCACCGGCCTGGCTTCGGCATCGAACAGGATGGCGCGCGTCGAAGTCGTGCCCTGATCGATCGCAAGCAGGAATGGCGGCTCGTGTGTCATTTGTGGAATCGGCTTGGTGGGCGGCTCAATTACCTTAACACCCTGTTAACGCCATTTGCTTAGTTTGCCTTGAGTTTTATCGATCCAGGCGTGGGGGCTCGATTGGGTCTGACGGCACAGGGTTTCGGCGAAGTCGGCCGGTTGGCGGCGCTTGCGGCCAATCCGCATGCGGCCGCGCGGCCCGACATCTATACCGCCGTCGCGTCGCTTTATCAGTCGCAAGGCGCCCGCCTCTCCGGCCGCGAGCGCGATCTCATGCGCGACATCCTGCGCCGGCTGACCGCCGACGTGGAGATGGCGGTGCGCATCGCGGTCGCCGAGAAGATCGCCGGCGATCCCGAGGCGCCGCTCGATCTCATCCTCTTCCTGGCGGACGACCGGATCGAGGTCGCCCGTCCCCTGATCCTGCGCAGCGTCCGCTGGACGGATGACGACCTGCTGCGGTTCATCCGCGAAGCCGATGTGGCCCGTCAGGCTGTGTGCGCCGAGAGGCCGAACATCGGCGAACGCGTGACGGATGCGTTGGCCCAAAGCGATGCCGAGCCAGTGCTTGTCGCGCTGGTGCGCAATGTCACCGCCCGCATTGCAGAGTCCACGTTTTCGACCCTCGTGCAGAAATCGAAGTCCGTCGCCGTTCTGCAGGAGCCGCTGGCACACCGTCTCGACCTGCCAGCCGATCTCGCAGGAACCATGTGCGAGTGGGTTTCGGAGGCCCTCAAGTCGCACATCGCGCGGCGCTATCAGGTTTCGCGCATTTCGGCAGGCCAGGCGTTGGATCATGCGGTTCGCCGGGTGCAGTCGCCGCAGCAGCAGGCCACCGATGGCAGCCACAAGCTGGTCCAGAAGCTGGCCGCCGCCGGCCAGCTGAAGGCCGGCTTCCTGCTTCGTGTTCTCAACCAGGGGCAGACGGATCTGTTCGATATCGCTTTCGCCAGGCTGCTCGATCTGGACCAGGCCGGCCTGCGCCGGGTGCTGTACGAAGGTGGCGCGCGCGGCGTGGCGCTGGCGTGCCGGGCCGTCGGCATCGACCGATGTGTGTTCCAGACGGTCTTTACATTGTCGCGCCAGGCGCACCGAATCGTGCCGCAACTGTCGACCCAGGACCGGGCGGATGTGGATGTGGTCTTCGCCAGCTACGGCAAAGCCGAGGCGATGGCCCGGGTCCGCACCTATACGTGATGTATCCGCGGAGCGGACCTGCTAAAGTCCCGCAATGCTTGACCCTTTCGGCCGGGAAATCTCCTATCTGCGCGTGTCGGTGACGGACCGCTGCGACTTCCGCTGCGTGTACTGCATGGCCGAGCACATGACGTTCCTGCCGCGGGCCGAATTGCTGACCCTGGAGGAACTCGACCGGCTGTGCCGCACCTTCATCCGCAAGGGCGTGCGGCGGCTGCGTATCACCGGTGGTGAGCCGCTCGTCCGCCGCAATGTGATGTGGCTGTTCGACCGTCTCGGTGCCGAGATCGGCCATGGCCTCGACGAACTCACGCTCACCACCAACGGCAGTCAGCTCGCGCGCTTTGCCAACGATCTCTACGCCGCTGGCGTGCGCCGGGTGAACGTGTCGCTCGACACGCTTGATCCCGACAAATTCCGCGCCATCACGCGCTGGGGTGATCTGTCGAAGGTGCTCGGTGGGATCGAGGCGGCACAGGCCGCAGGTCTTGCGGTCAAGATCAACACCGTGGCGCTGCGCGGCGTCAACGAAGACGAGATCCCCGACATGCTCGATTGGGCGCATGGCCGCGGCATGGATCTCACGCTGATCGAGACCATGCCGCTCGGCGACATCGAAGAAGATCGCGTCGAGCAATATCTGCCGCTGTCGCTGGTGCGGGCGCGGCT
>DATIYG010000337.1:0-3888 GCA_035517755.1 Rhizomicrobium sp.
TGAAGCAACAGTGGCTGCGACGGGCGCTGGTGCGGCGACTGCCGCAGGTGGAGTTGCCGCCAGATCGGGACGATTCTCGTAGACGAAGCGGATTACATGGGCCAGCGTGGGATAGTCACGCAGCTTGCGGTTCTCGTCCCGTGGGATGTCGTAGATCTCGCGGATGGCCGCGAACATCTCTGCCTGCTTCACCGTGTCGACGCCTAGGTCCGCTTCCAGGTCGAGGTCGAGGTCCAGCATGTCTTCGGGATAGCCGGTCTTCTCCACAACCAGTGCGAGAATCCGGTCCTTCACCAAATCGCCAGTCCGGGCAGGGATCTCCACTGGCGCCAGTGTCACAGGCTTCGCCTCTCCCTTCGGCACGGTCACCGGGGCTACCGGCGCTTCGATGAGGGCAGGCTGAGGTTCGCTCGCTGGCCGGGTCAACTCCTCGCGCCCGGTCTCATAGGCTTCGTGAATCGCAGCTAGCGCTTCCGCCTCCATGATCGTTTCGCCGTCTACATCCCCTTCCACATCGACATCCAAATCGAACACGTCGATTGGATAGCCGTTTGTGCTATCCGTCAGCGGCTCCTCCAGAACGGCGGTTGCTGTAACAGCGGTTTCGGGGGGGGAAGCTACTGGGGAGGCAACTTGAAGGATAAGTTCTGGTTTCGTGACTACGGCGGGCCGAGATGCGGGGGCGGGCATCGTAACCACCCGCGCACGCTGTGCGCCTTCGGTAAGCTGCGCCGGGGCCCCCTGATCGCGCACACGCAGAGTGCGGTGCACTACTTCCAGATCCGCGGTTGGATATTGCGCGATCCGGTTGAGCCAACTCTGCCAAGCGGCCGTGTCTGCAATGCGATAAGCATAGCCGAGCGCATTGGGACCCGGGCGTACGCCATCTTTCGTTGCCACCCAGCGCAACAGGGCCATGCTGACTTGTGACCCGAAGCCGGCGGCCAGTCGTAGCGCGTATTCGACCGGATATTTGCCGCCTTTCGACAAGTTCAACGCCCCCAACTCGGGATCGGCTTCCTTGAAGTTGGGTAGCGGCGGCACCAATCCTGTTTCCAGTGCCTTCACCGCAAGCACATCTTCGATGCCGGTGCCCATGGCGTGACCGGTGTAGCCCTTGGTATTGGCAATTACGATCTGGTCGGCAGCACGGCCAAAGACGCGGCGCAGTGCATTGATCTCCGCAGCGGCGCTGCCGCCGCGGGCAGGCGTATACGTCTCGTGGGAAACGAAAACGGTTTGCGGCGCGATCTGCTGGCGGGAAATGCCGCTGCGCCGTTCCGCCAGGGCCACCACTCCTTCCATCACCTGGCAGATGTGTTGCACATCGAGGCGCGTGCCGTGGAAAGCGCTGTTCGCGGTGACGGTGCTCAGGACTTCGCAGATGGGTCGAATGCCGCGTTCACGCGCGGCATCGGCGCTCTCCACCACCAGGGCAGCAGCCCCCATGCCGGGGATCATGCCGTGCCGCCGGCGATCGAATGGGATGGCAGCCTCCTCGACCTTCTCGTCGGTGGCTGCCGCGCCGGTTGCCAGTAATCCCGTGCCTATCCATTCGAGCAGATGATCGGAAGTGACATCATCCGCCGCAATGATTACCACGCGGCGGCACCGCTCATTGCGGATCCAATCCTCGGCCAGCTCCAACGCATGGGTTGTGCTCGCGCAGGCGGCATTAACGGCCGTGTTCGGACCACGGGCCCCGATGAATTCGGCGAACTGCGAATGTCCCATGGACAAAACCCTGAAGATGAATCGCCGGTCGAAGGTGTAGGGTTCTTTCTCCAGCGCGAGGCGCAGTTCCGCAAGACGGCCATCGATCTCCTGGCCGAGGCCATCGGTGCTCACCATCCGCGTCCGCAAGCTTTTCAGGAGTGTCATCTGTTCGCGGCGCGCCCGGTCCACGTAATAGCGTGACATTTCGTCGGCGAAAGAATCACAGCCTGGGAAGGCGGAAGCAAAGATGACGGCGGTATCGTCGCGCAGAGCGTCCGGCAGCATCCAGCGCTCCGGGAGGTACGTGCCTTTGCTGGTGGTCTTGTATCGCATCACCAACGGGATACCGGCGTCGCGCAACGCATCAACGCCCGCCGCGATGGCCAGGCACGTCACGCGATCCAGCGCAGGCAGGCGCTCGGCGGGGACGCCGAATTCGCTTTCCAGGTCGAAGGCGCCACCGCGGCCGGCCAGCTTGAGCACGTCGGCTACATCCGTGATGGTTTCGAAGGTCGCTTCTCCGCCGTTGCTCTTCACCAGGCGGGTGATGTGCTTGTCGACCATGGCTCGGCGCAAGCGCGAGGGGACGGCGGCGATGAACTGGTCGCCCCGCAGGATGCGGCCGATGTTCGCATCATCGAAAATGTGATCCGTCCCGGGCAGGCCCAAGGCCGCTCCGGTAATCGCCACCGGCTGATCGGTTCCGTTCTGCCCGTGGTACATCTGCCAGCCCCGCTCCAGAACATCAGCAAACATATGTCCGAGTTCGACATAGCGATCGCCGTTCACGGGCGCCGTTGCGGCAGCCGTCGACGTTGAAGCAGGGGCGGCGGACAGCACGGGCTTCGTCGCCTGCGCAGGTAGGAGAGGCGGGACGACAGAAGTTTCCGGCTTCGCTGCGACCTCGCGGGCGGCTCCGGCCTGGGCGCGGCCCAATCCCGCTGCATACAGGCCGCACAACGCCTGGTTGAAGGACGCGATGTCGCCGAACTTCGGGTGATTCGTGAACAACGAGACGACGTCCGACTCTCCGCTGAACACATCGTCGGCGAATCCCTGCAACGCCTTCTTGGGTCCAACTTCCACGAATATGCGCGCGCCTGCCTTGTAGAGGGTGTGCAGGCCTTTAATGAATTGCACGGGAGCCGCGACCTGTTGAGCCAGCATGTCGAGCATCTTCGGCACGACGTTGGGGCCAGTGGGATAGAACTCGCCGTCAATGTTGGCAACGATCGGCACACGCGGCGATTGCAGGCGCAGTCGCGACAACATCTGCCGCAAAGGCACACTCGCCGGCGCCACGATCGAGGTATGGAAAGCATGGCTGACCGGCAAGAGCACGACTTCGAAACCGGCTTTTTGGAATATGTCGACGGCTTGGGTCACCGCCGGCGTGGCGCCGCCGATGACAGACTGGTGCTCGCTGTTGATGTTGGCGATCACGACGTAGCCGTCCACCGTTTTCAGCAGGCGCTCGACTTCCGCTAGCGGCGCAAACACCGCTGCCATCAGGCCATTGTCTTTGAATGCAACACGAGTCATTTCGCGTCCACGCGCGGCGACGGCCTCCAAAGCGTCCTCAAACGGCAACCCCTCCGAGGCGGTCAGGGCGCCGTATTCGCCGACACTGTGGCCCATGGTGAAGTCGGGCTGGATGCCGTAAGCCGCCAGCACCCGGGTCATGGCCATGTCAATTGTCAGGACGGCGGGTTGGGTGATGGCGGTCTGGCGCAGGTCATCCTCGGCCTTCGCGACGGCCTTGGGATCGGATTCGTCAACGTAGATGTACTCGCTCAAGGGCTTCCCCAGAATCGGGGTCATGATGCGGTCGGCCTCGGCGAAGGTGTCGGCGACGATGGGCTCCAGAGCGCGGATCGGCCGCAGCATGTTCACGTACTGCGAACCTTGGCCGGTATACAAAAACGCTACCTTGGGCGCGGGACCATGTCCGCGGAAGATGCCTTGCGCGCGCAGAGCCTTCCACATCCCTGGCTGGTTCGCCGCGAGTGCCCTCAAAGCGAATCCTGACTTAGTTGCCAGTTCGGCGGCATCGGCATAGTCGATGGCCAGCCGCTCGGGCGCGCGCAGGTCGGACTCCGCCGGCGCGGCCGGCGCCGGCGCGCGGCCCGCTTGGGCATCTTTCTGCACTGCACGCAAACGCTCGGCCAGCGC
>DATIYG010000338.1:0-2208 GCA_035517755.1 Rhizomicrobium sp.
CATCTTCAAGCAGCGCAATGTCGACATCGGCAAGATCACGCGCGCCGACGCGGAAGCCTGGGGCATGTCGGGCGTGATGCTGCGCTCGACCGGTGCTGCGTGGGATCTGCGCCGCGCGCAGCCTTACGAGTGCTACAACGAACTCGACTTCCAGATTCCCATCGGCAGGAACGGCGACAATTACGATCGCTATCTCATCCGCGTGGAAGAGATGCGCCAGGCGACCAGGCTCATGCGCCAGTGCATCGAGAAGATGCCCGAAGGTCCGGTCAGTTCGCTCGATCACAAGGTGGTGCCGCCCAAGCGCGGCGAGATGAAGCATTCGATGGAAGCGCTGATCCATCACTTCAAGCTCTACACCGAAGGCTATCGCGTGCCGGAAGGCGAGGTGTATGCCGCGGTGGAGGCGCCGAAGGGCGAATTCGGCGTGTATCTGGTGTCGGACGGATCGAACAAGCCGTACCGCTGCAAGATCCGCGCGCCGTCGTTCCCGCATCTGCAGGCGATGGATTACATGTGCAAGGGTCACATGCTGGCGGATGTGTCGGCCGTGCTTGGCTCGCTTGACATCGTGTTCGGGGAGATCGACCGATGAGCGCTGCACGAACCATCGGCGGCATTTCGATCGGTCGCGCGTGGACCGTGCTGTGGACCGAGTGGCTGTTTCTGTTCGCAATCGGTGTCGGCCTGGTTTGGTATCTTGGTGAGGGGTTAAACACGCGCAGCTGGATTGCTTATGGACTGGCCGCGCTGGTGCTTCTCTCTGGGCCGGCGGTTTTTCTCCGCCTCTATTCACGCGGCATGAAATTTGGGATGGCCGTCTTCATGGGTCTGTTCTCCATCGTGAACCTTGCGGCTTGCGCTGTGATCTTCCTGAAGGTGGGGCACTGATGTCTGTCCGCCGTCTTTCCGAGCATCAACCGGACAGCTTCGCGTTCAGCGCGGAGAACAGAGCGCGCGTCGACGAATGGATCGCCAAATTTCCGCCCGGCCGGCAGCGCAGTGCGGTGATCGCGGCCCTGTGGATCGGGCAGGACCAGGAAGGCTGGGTGACCAGGCCGATGATCGAGGAAGTTGCCCATATCCTCGGCATGTCGAACATTCGCGTGCTGGAAGTCGCGACCTTCTACACGATGTTCAATCTCGCGCCGGTGGGCGATCATCTCGTGCAGGTGTGCACGACGACACCGTGCTGGCTGCGCGGTTCGGACGATGTGGTGGCCGCGTGCAAGAAACACATTGCGCCGACGCAGCACACGATTTCCGCCGACGGCAAGTTCTCGTGGATGGAAGTCGAATGCCTCGGCGCCTGCGTGAATGCGCCGGTGATGCAGATCGGCAAGGATTTCTACGAGGACCTCGACGGTCCCACGACCGAGCGCATCCTCGACGCGTTCCGCCGCGGCGAACGGCCCAAGCCCGGTCCGCAGCACGGCCGCCATACATCTGAGCCCGAAGGCGGCGCGCTCACCTTGAAGGATCCGCAACTGTTCAAGGGCGGCTACAGCAAACCACCGGGAGCGGCCACCTGATGCTTGCCGATCGTGACCGCATCTTCACCAACCTCTACGGCTTCGAGAGTCCGGGGCTGGACGGCGCACGCGCCCGCGGCGCCTGGGACGGCACCAAGCAGATTCTCGAACGCGGCGTCGATGCCATCGTCGGCGACATCAAAAAGTCGGGCCTGCGCGGCCGCGGCGGCGCCGGATTCCCCACCGGCCTCAAATGGTCGTTCATGCCAAAAGAGGTGAAGGACCGGCCGCATTATCTCGTGGTCAACGCCGACGAATCCGAGCCCGGCACCTGCAAGGATCGCGACATCATGCGCCACGATCCGCATCTCTTGATCGAAGGCTGCCTGATCGCGTCCTTCGCCATGCGCGCGCATGCCTGTTACATCTATATCCGCGGCGAATTCATCCGCGAGCGCGAGGCGCTGCAGCGCGCCGTCGATGAAGCCTATGCCGCGAAACTCATTGGCAAGAACAACATCAACGGCTGGGATTTCGACTGCTACGTCCATCACGGCGCCGGCGCCTATATCTGCGGCGAAGAAACGGCTCTGCTCGAAAGCCTGGAAGGCAAGAAGGGCCAGCCGCGCCTGAAGCCGCCATTCCCGGCGAATGCCGGCGTGTGGGGCTGCCCCACCACCGTCAACAATGTCGAGACAATCGCCATGGCGCCGACCATCCTGCGCCGTGGCGCGGA
>DATIYG010000339.1:0-2633 GCA_035517755.1 Rhizomicrobium sp.
CCGCCTTTCGCCGCGGCGTCGAGGCGGCCGTCATCGATGTCGGCCGCGATCGGTCCCTTGCCGAACAATGCGCGGGCGAACTCGATGCCCATCATGCCGACGCCGCCGCAGCCAAGCACCACCACTTGGTCGTCCGGACCCGGCTTGCCGACCTTCTTCATGGCGCCGAAGGCGGTGAGGCCGGAGCACATGTACGCAGCAGCGAGCGTTGGCGGCGTCTTGCCGTAGTCGAGCAAGTATTTCGCGTCCGGCACCAGCACGTGGGTGGCGAAACCGCCCGGCATTCCCGCGGAGCAACCGAGATTGCGCGCGCGTCCGGTGCAGAGATTCTCCTCGTTGCGCTTGCAGGCCGCACACTCGCCGCAGCCAATCCACGGAAACACGGCGTAGTGCGCTCCCGGTTTGATTCCCTTGGCATCCGGACCTGCGGCAACCACTTCGCCTTCGATCTCGTGGCCCATGACATGCGGCAGCGGCAGCTTGAACGGCAGCTTGTTGCCGCCGCCAAGATCGAAATATCCGTCCTGGATGTGCACGTCCGAGTGACAGACGCCGGCGTTGTGCACCTTGATGAGAACCTCGGCGCCTTTCGGTTCCGGCGGACTGCCTTCAATTTGCTGAAGGGGCTTTCCGAATTCGACGATGGCTTCACTGCGCATGCTGCTCTCCAATAGCAATTGCGTGGACTCTGGCACGCCTGTCAGCCGGCCTCAACGCAAGCGCGCCAGGTGCGCGCAAGCGACGCAAAGTCCGACACAGAGAGCTGTTCCGCCCGCGCCGTGGGATCGAGCCCGGCATCGCGCACAAGCGATTCCGCATCCGGCGCCAGCGATTTCAGGCTCTGGCGCAACATCTTGCGGCGATGGCCGAAGGCGGCGGCCGTAACCTTCTCAAGGTCCGAAAGCCGCGCCGGCGCGACCGGCTCGTGCAGCGGCTCAAGCCGCAGGACGGCCGATGTCACCTTGGGCTGCGGCGTGAAGGCACGCGGATGAACCTCGAACAGAATTCGCGCCGTCGAGCGCCATTGCGCCAGGATGGACAGGCGTCCGTAAGCCTTGGTGCCGGGTTGCGCGACGATGCGGTCCGCCACCTCGCGCTGGAACATGAGCGTCGCGCTCAGCCAGAACGGCGGCCATTGTTCGGATGTCAGCCACTTCACCAGCAAGGCGCTGCCGATGTTGTAGGGCAGGTTTGCGGCGATGCGCACGTTTGTCGCCGGCAGAACCGATTGCTCGTCGAGCGACAGCGCATCGCCTTCGACAATACGAAGTTTGCCGGGAAAGGCTGCCTCTACGTCCTGCAGAGCCGCAATGCAACGCGCATCGCGTTCAACCGCCACGACTTCGCGCGCTCCTTCCAAAAGCAATGCGCGCGTCAGTCCGCCGGGCCCGGGACCAACCTCATAGATGGTTGTGTCTTCCAGCGGGCCGGCTGCCCGGGCAATGCGGCGTGTCAGATTGAGATCGAGAAGGAAGTTCTGGCCCAGCGATTTCTTCGCAGCCAGTCCGTGCGCGGCAATCACGTCGCGCAGCGGCGGCAGCGGATCAGCGGCTTCTGGCATCTGCGATCTGCGCGGCGAGACGGACGGCCGCAATCATGCTTTGCGGGTTGGCCTTGCCTTGTCCTGCAATGTCGAGCGCGGTGCCGTGATCCGGCGACGTGCGCACGATCGGCAAGCCGAGCGTGACGTTCACGCCCTCCCAGAATCCCAGCATCTTGACCGGAATCAGCGCCTGATCGTGATACATGCAGAGCGCGGCGTCGTAACGCGCGCGTGCTTCTTCGTGGAACATTGTATCAGCCGAGAGTGGGCCAGTGACGTTTGCGCCCGAGGCGCGCAAGGCTTCAATCGCCGGCAGGATGGTTTCCTTCTCTTCGTGGCCCAATTCGCCGTCTTCACCGGCGTGCGGATTGAGGCCGGAGACGGCAAGGCGCGGCTGGGCAATGCCGAGATCGTGCCGGAGCGCGCGCACAATGATCTGGCCGGTGTCGAATACGGCTTCCTTCGTGATGGCAGGTGGCACCTCGGCAACCGGGATGTGAATCGTGAGCGGAACGGTGCGAAGCCCCCCGCCAACGAGCATCATCACGGCGCGATCCGCACCGGTGATTTTGGCCAGGTATTCCGTGTGGCCCGCGAATTCGAATCCGTCCGCCAGCATGGCAGCCTTGTGAATGGGCGCTGTCACGACAGCGCCGCCGAGATCGCGCGCCAGCGCGACAGCGACGTCGATGGCATCCACCACGGCGCGCGTGTTCTGCGGCTCGGCCCTTCCCGGTTTTCGCGGCACGGCAACGGGATGCGTTTCGACGAACGCGTCAGCCGGCGCGCTGCCGCACGCGGCGAACACGCGCGCGTCGCCAACGAGTTTCAGCGCGCGCAGGCCAACGCGTCCGCCCAGCGCATGAAAGGCGGCCATGGCAACTTCCGGGCCGATGCCGGAAGGCTCGCCCATGGTCAGGTAGATCGGAGCGTCAGCGGAGAGCGGCGGAAGAGGACTTGGCATTCTTGAGCGCCCTGTCCTCCGCGGTTTCGATGTTCGCCACGCGTTTCAGGTCGCGAAGATAGCGCCGCGCATAGACCGACATCTGCGTTTCGTAGAGCTGGTTCTCGACTTCCTCGCGCTTGGGCG
>DATIYG010000340.1:0-4512 GCA_035517755.1 Rhizomicrobium sp.
CACCGGAATGGCGGCCAGCGAAAAGGCCGCGGCGAAAATCAGCTTGGTCTGCACAGGCATTCCTTCCCTTGAACACTAGATGTTGTGGCTGTGGTGCGGGCGAAGCATTTGAATTTAGAATCTGCCGCTTTTGTCGTTCGCTTTGGTTTGATGGGCTCTGGGTGTGTCGGGTCTCCGATCCGTTGTGGAGGCGATAAGATAAGGCGGGACCCGCGCTGGTAACTAGATTTATTTGCCCCCGTGCGGATTCAAAGACTTAGCGGCAAAAGTGGTCAATAGGTTTCCAGTCGCACCCAAGGAAGATGATTGGGCGGGTCTGGCAAGGAGAAAACGATGGAGTTCTACACTTCGGCTGACGCCAAGGGGGCCGGCCTTCCCTTCAGCCAGGCGGTCCGGGTGGGCGACGTTCTCTATCTCTCGGGCTGCCTCGGCAATGTGCCAGGCAAGATGACGCTGGTGCCCGGGGGGCTCGAAGCCGAGACGCGCCAGACCATGGAGAACATCCGCGCGGTGCTGACCGCCAACGGGCTCTCCTTCGACGATGTGTTCAAGGCGACCGTGATGCTGGCCGACATGAGCGAGTGGACCGCGTTCAACAGGACTTATCTCACCTATTTCAAGCCGGACCGGTTGCCGACACGATCCGCCTTCGGCGCATCGGGCCTCGCGCTCGGCGCCCGCGTCGAACTCGAAGTCTGGGCGTATGCAGGGAAACGATAGCTGGCCTACTTAGGCTGCCCCGGCTCCTGCGGCGCATCGTTCCAGATGTCGACGGCGCAGCGCCATTGGCCGTCCGTGTCGCGCCGCCACACGGTCACTCCGCGCGATGAGATCGTCATCGGCTTTCCGTCCGCGCCGGGCACGGTGGTCGTCGTCACGCTGCGCAAATAGGCCAGATTTCCGTCCGGCGAAAACACGGGCTTCTCCGAGACCCAATGAATGTGAAAGCCCGGCGTCTTGAAGCTGCCCGCGACAAACGCGTGAATGGCCGCCTTGCCCTCGACGATCGGCTGCGCCGGCGCAACGATGATGGCGTCATCGGTCCAATAGGACGCGGTCTTTTCCACATCGCGGCCTTCGGATGCGAGCGCCGCCCATTCGGCATCGCGCTGGAGCAATTTCGCTCCTTCGGTTTTCGCGTCGAACGCCGCGGCGGGATTCGCCATCAAGGCTACCGACGTACAGATCAGCACCACTTTCCCGGCCCGCATCATCCCCTCCATTTCGTGTGCCCGCGATGCCCGATAGTACAGACAGCGCGATGGTTTCCAACCGGCGACCTTCCCCTCGCGCCCTGATCGGCCGTTGGTCCAATTGCCTCATCACCGGTTGCGCACACTCTCCCGATGCGTCATTCGCAAAGAGAGAAGGGCCTGGCCATGCTTCACCGCGTTCTCGTGCATCGTTCCGATCCGGCGGCCGGCCTGGCCCATTCGCCGCTTCAGAGCGCCACGCCCATTCAGGCCGAGCCGCGCTGGCCGGTTGCGCTTGCCATTCTCGCGCTCGTGATGCTGCTCGGGATTCTGCCTGACCGCGTGAGGTTCGTCTCGCAGTGGATCGTCTATTTCGCCGGGCTGATCGTACTGATCCCCATCGCCGCAGTAGCGGCCACGAAGTCGTCATTCTGGCTGCGCGTGGAACGGGCCGTGATGCTCGCTGCCTTCGTGCTGGCCGCGGCCGCGACGGTCATCAACCTGCTCAACCTGGTGACCGTGATGATCGAGCGGCCGAAGGATGTCAGCGGCGTGCAGCTGCTCAGCTCCAGCATCGGCGTCTGGGTCACCAACGTGATCATGTTCTCGCTGCTGTACTGGCAGATCGACCGCGACGGTCCGGAAGCTCGCTTGAATCCGCACGAAACGAAACCGGACTGGCTGTTTCCGCAGGAAACAGCACCAAGTGCGACTGTCCCCGTCGACTGGCGTCCCACATTCGTCGACTATCTGTATCTCGGCTTTTCCACCGCCACCGCATTCAGCACGACGGATGCCATGCCGCTCACGCCGCGCGCCAAATTGCTGATGATGCTCGAAGCCTCGTTCTCGCTAACGACCATTGCGGTCGTCGCCTCGCGGGCCATCAACATCCTTGGCAGCTAGCTCAGCCGGCCGCGCGCAGGGGCTCGGGCGTTGCCGCGCGCGATACGCGTGCGGGAAGCACCAGATGGTAGCTCAGCCCCAGATCGCTGGATTCGATTGTAAGGTCCGCCTGGAGCTTTTGCGCCAGGGTGCGAATGATGCGGAATCCGGCGCCGCCATGAAGCCGCTCGTCGAATCCTTCCGGGAGACCGACGCCATTGTCCGAAATGTCGACAGCCGGGTGTCCATCCACGGTCAGGCGGCAGCTCACATCGATCTCCACGCGCGATCCGTCGGGATGGGCGTATTTGATCGCGTTCATCACCACTTCGCTTAGGAGCAGGCTGAGCGACGACGCCTCGTCCGCCGTGATCTCGCACGGCGTGGTCAGCTTGTGGCGGAAGCAGGCCCGTTCGCTGAGCGACAGCGACACCATCATTTCCGTGCAGCTTTCGATCAGCAGGTCCGCCATGTCGACGGTGGCGCTGCCCGGGTGTCCCACAAAATGACGGTGCAAGTGCGCCATGGCCACCACATTGGCCGAAATCTCGTTGAGCACGCTCGAAGCGTCTTCGCGCGACAGTGTGGCCGGGCCCTTCTTGATGGCCGCGTTCTGGGTGCGGATCATCGCCACAAGCAGGGCGAGATGATTGGTGATCCTATGATGGGATTCCCGCAGCATTTCCCGCGGAAAAGACTGATTGTTTTCAAATTGGGTGAGTTCTGCAATCACTGCCTTCGACCTCCAACCCCCTGTTACACCGCGACATTTGCGCAACTTGCGCATCGCTTAAAATCAGGCGGACTTGCTTGCCGCCTCGTCACGGAGCTTTCCTTCGACTTCCGCGTTGACACATTCGCACGGGGCTGTGTCCGCGTAAGTTGGCCAAAGGTCTTAGGCTGGCGGACTGGGTTGATTTTTGGTCACCGGAAAAGATCGAATTCGCGAGCACCCACCATTTGTCATGGCCCGGCTTGACCGGGCCACCCAGCCCGCGCGTCACGGCACTACGACGCTTCGGCCCGATCAGCAGTGAGTTTGTACATCGCAGCCCAAATCGAAGCTGTTGCAATCGTTATCAAGCCGCTAGCGACGGCCCAAAATGTCTGATCCACAACATTCAGCGTCGGCGTCTCGGTCATCCAAAACTCCGGAATCAAAAGCAGGGCAATAACCGGAACTATGCAAAGGGACACAAGCAGAAGAGCACCAATCACTGACAAGAGTCGGCCACTCATCAATCGGGCCGATTCCGACGCAGTCATTGCGCGGTATCCAATCAGCAATCCGATTGGCCAGAGAAAGTACCGCAGAAGAACGATTATCACCGGAATGGCGAGTACCTTTCCGAGATCGGAGCTATGCAAGAGAACCGTTGCGACAAGCATCACCAGTGTCGGCGGTAGAAACAGCAGCAATGTGATGCCGATGTACTTCGCACAACCACGATCGAGTACCCATAGCCCCATGCGATCTCGAAGGAGGCCGCGGGTGGCCGCGCCAGTCGCATAGAATTGAAGGACAAGGATCAGCAGTCCGAGTTCGAAGCGGTCGAACTGTGGAACGAGCGGCCCCAACCGGTATGCGACGTCCAGCAAGATGATGATCACCCAAGCGTGCGCTGTTCGCGAAAACGTGCCCTCGAACATCGCGAGCGCAGTTCCTATGATTAGTGAACTCGTGATTGGCGGCAAAGCCGACGCGTTTGCTGGTTCAGCAATGTCGCTCATCAGCTGGTGAGTTCACAACGGGATATTGTCGTGCTTCTTCCAGATCTGCGGCACCTGCTTGTTCTTCAGCATGCGCAGTGCGCGCGCCACGCGCCAGCGCGTGGAGTGCGGGCGGATCACGTCATCGATATAGCCGCGTGAGGCGGCGACGAACGGATTGAGAAACCGGTCCTCGTATTCCTTGGTGCGTTCGGCGATGGCATCCGGATCGCCGCGCTCATTGCGGAAGATGATCTCGACCGCGCCCTTCGCGCCCATTACCGCGATCTGGGCGCTCGGCCACGCATAGTTCACATCTGCGCGCATGTGCTTGGACGCCATCACATCATAGGCGCCGCCATAGGCCTTGCGCGTGATCACCGTCACCTTGGGACAGGTCGCCTCGGTAAAGGCGAACAGAAGCTTTGCGCCGTGCTTGATGATGCCGCCATGCTCCTGCGCCACGCCCGGCATGAAGCCCGGCACGTCCACGAAGGTGACGATGGGGATGTTGAAGCAATCGCAGAAGCGCACAAAACGTGCGCCCTTGCGGCTTGCGTCGCTGTCGAGCACGCCGGCCAGCACCATCGGCTGGTTGGCGACGAAGCCGACGGTCACGCCTTCGATGCGGCCGAAGCCGGTGATGATGTTCCTGGCGAACGCCTCGCCGATCTCGAAAAAATCGCCCTCGTCGGCGACCTTCAGGATCAGTTCCTTCATGTCG
>DATIYG010000341.1:0-3079 GCA_035517755.1 Rhizomicrobium sp.
GAAGAAGCTGTTGCGCTGGACTTCGATCGTACCGCTTTGCACCGGCATGATGCTGATGGCGCAGAACGCTCCGCAGATCAGCAGCGCCACGGTTTCCGGATTGCCGGCACGCAACATCGGCTCAGCGACCATGAGTGGCCGTATCGCCGCCGTTACGGGAGTCGAGCAGAATGGCCGAGTCACACTGTTCGTTGGCGCCGCGAGCGGTGGCGTATGGAAATCTGTCAATGGCGGCACGACTTTCAAGCCGGTGTTCGACCGCGAAGACGTGCAGTCGATCGGCTCGATTGCCATTGATCCCTCGAACCCCAAGAACGTCTGGGTCGGCACCGGTGAATCTTGGATGCGCAACAGCGTGTCGGTCGGCGATGGAATCTACAAATCCACCGACGGCGGCGAGGACTGGACCAACATGGGCCTGAAAGGGTCGGAACATATTTCCAAGATCCTCGTCGACCCCAAAGACGGTAACCGCGTGCTGGCCTGTGCCACGGGACACACCTGGAACGACAGCGACACCGGTGGAGTGTACAAGACCAGCGACGGCGGCAAGACCTGGACCAAAGTTTTGGCGGGCGGGAATGCCTCGACCGGTTGTGGCATGCTGGCCATGAGTCCAAAAGCGCCTGCGACGATCTATGCCTCAATGTGGGACTACCGGCGGCAGGGCTGGACCTTCCGCTCCGGCGGCCCGGGCGGCGGAGTCTACAAGTCGGATGATGGTGGCGATCACTGGACAGAGCTGACCTCAACCAACGCGAAAGGCTTGCCAGCCAAGCCTTGGGGACGTGTCGCCTTGGCCGTCGCCCCTGCAAAGCCGCAGGTGGTGTACGCCATGATCGAGGCGAAGGCGAGCGCGCTGTTCCGCTCTGATGATGGCGGCCAAAACTGGAAGCAGCTTGATGCCAGCCAGTTCATGGTCTGGCGGCCGTTTTACTTCGCCAACCTCATCGTCGATCCGGTGAACGAGAACAAAGTATTCAAGCCAGATCTACTGCTTCTGCTGAGCGTTAACGGCGGCACGAGCTTCAGCGCAGTGGCCAATGCGCACGGCGATTTTCACGACGTATGGATCGATCCCGACAATCCCAACCTGATTTACGCAGGTGACGATGGTGGCCTGTGGAACAGCGAAGACGGCGGAACGCGCTGGGCGCACCAGCTCAATCTGCCGGTCTCGCAGTTCTATCACGTAAGCGTCGATAACTATGATCCCTACCGCGTCTACGGCGGGTTGCAGGACAACAGCGCCTGGGTGGGCGATTCGTCCTATCCCAGCGGAGTTACCAATTCGCAATGGGAGAACATGTTCGGCGGCGACGGCTTCTGGATGTTCGAGGACCCCGCCGATCCGAACTACATCTACGCCGAGTCACAGGGCGGCGAGATCGGCCGCGTGAACCGGCATTCCCTCGAAGTGCGCGCCATCAAACCGTTCGCGAATTACGGCGAGACGAAACTACGCTTCAACTGGAACACGCCGATCCACATGAGCCCGAATGAGAAGGGCACGATCTACATCGGCGCTCAGTACCTTTTCCGCTCCCGCGATCACGGGCAGACGTGGGACCGCATCTCCCCTGACCTGACGACCAACGATCCCGAAAAGCAAAAGCAGGAGGAATCGGGCGGCATCACCGTCGATAACTCCGCGGCCGAGATGCACACAACGATCTACTCCATCTCCGAATCGCCGCGCAACGGCCAGATCATCTGGGTCGGCACCGACGACGGCAATTTGCAAATCACCCGCGACGGCGCCAAGACGTGGACCAACGTCGTCAGCAACATCAAGGGCTTGGGGGCGAATTCCTGGGTCTCCACCGTCGCGGCCGGCCGCTTCGATGAAGCCGTGGCCTATGCCACCTTCGATCGCCATACCTTTGGCGACATGACGCCCTACGCCTACAAGACGACCGACTATGGCAAGAGCTGGACGTCGCTCAACCTGGCGGAAAATGGCGTTCGCGGCTATGCGCATGTCATCACCGAAGACACCAAGAGTCCGAACGTGCTGTTTGTCGGCACTGAGTTCGGTCTGTGGATTTCCGTCGACGGCGGCCAGCATTGGGCGCAATACAAAGGAAGCGATTTCCCGGCGGTGGCCGTGCGCGACATCGTGGTACAACCGCGCACGTCTGACCTGGTCCTCGCAACCCACGGCCGCGGCATCTGGATCATCGACAACATCTCTCCGCTGCGCCAGCTTACGCCCGACGTGATGGCGAAAGACGCTGTCATCCTGGAAGGTCCGCCGGCAATCCAATACTTCAATGCCAATGGTGGATGGCCACAGGGCGACGCTGGCTTTACCGGGCCGAGCCGCCCGAACGATGCGCAGATCACCTACTACCAGAAGGCGCGTCATATGTTCGGCGACCTGAAGCTGCAGGTGTTCGACCAGAATGGTACGAAGCTTATCGAGTTCACGCCGAAGTCGAAGCACAAGGGCCTGAACCGTGCCGCGTGGTCGATGCGTCTGCCGCCTCCGATCGTGCCCCCCGGCGCCCAGGCGCTGTTCCAGGCTTCGGAGGGACCGCGCGTCATGCCGGGAACTTATCCGGTCAAACTCATTAAAGGCGACAAGACATACGACGGATCGATCACGCTCGTGCTCGATCCCCGCGCTAAATTCACGCTTGAAGATCGCAAGGCCGACTACGATCTCTCCATGAAGCTCTACAACATGCTGCAACACATGAGCTACGAGGTCGCAGCCATCCAGACGGTGCGCGACGGTGCCAGCGAGCGGGCAGAGAAGCTGCCGAAAGCCAATCCTCTGAAAGCGAAGCTCGAGACGCTGTCGACCAAATCGGACGCGCTGCGCTCGAAGATCGTCGCCACCAAGGAAGGTGGCGCGATCACCGGCGAAGAACGCATCCGCGAGCACGTCGGCGAACTCTATGGCTACGTGACCCAGTACGAAGGACGGCCCACGAATTACCAGGTGGCACGCGCAGACGCGTTGAATCACGATCTGGAAGACGTGGTGGCCGACTTCACCAAGCTGACCGCCGACCTGCCGGCGATGAACACCGGCCTGCAAAAAGCCAAGCTCGAGCCGATCACGATTCCGGTC
>DATIYG010000342.1:0-2919 GCA_035517755.1 Rhizomicrobium sp.
GCGGTTGAAGCGGTGGATCTCGTCGATGAAGAGCAGCGTGCCCTGCCCTGTCTTGCGGCGCTGGCGCGCGGCGTCGAAGGTCTTCTTGAGGTCGGCCACGCCGGTGAACACGGCCGACAGCTGCACGAAGTGAAGCTGGAACGCGGTGGAGAGCAGCCGCGCGATGGTGGTCTTGCCGGTGCCCGGCGGTCCCCAGAGGATGATCGAATGCGGCCGGTTCTCCGCGACCATGCGGCCGATGGGACCTTCCGCCCCGATCAGGTGATCCTGGCCGACGACTTCCGACAGCGTCTTCGGCCGCAAGCGATCGGCCAACGGTCGCGGCGCGTCGTCAGGCAATCCACCAGCTTCGAAGAGATCAGACATTGGAGAAGGTTAGCGCGGCGCAAAGGCAATAGGCAGTAGGCAGTAGGCAATAGGCGCGTTTTGCTACTACCTGCTGCCTAACCCCTACCGCCTCGTTCTTACCCTTCCACATTCACCCGTATCTGCTGGCCGCCGCGGTCAACGATCATGTCCCAATGACCGCCGGCATTGGCGAGCGCCTTCACGAGGTCGCCGACGGTGTGGATCGCGGCTCCGTTCACCGAGCGCACAACATCGCCCGACTGGAAACCTTGCTGGGCGGCATAGGAATCCCCGGACGAAACAACGACCACGCCCTTCGCCATCAGGTCCATGTCGAGTTCGGTGGCCACCGCCGGAGAAAGGTTCTCGACCTTGGCGCCGGTCATCGGGTTGCGGCCGCCGATCGTGGTGACCTGTCGCGGGGGATTCTCCGGCGGCAACGTGAGTTTCACTTCGACATCGCGCACCTGCGCGCCCGACTTCACATGCAGCTTCGCGGTGTCGCCCGGCTTGTGCGTGGCGATCCGGTAATTGAGCCCCTGCATGTCGTCGACCGCTGTGCCATCGACCGCCAGCACGACGTCGCCAGTGTGCAAGCCGGCAGCGCCAACCGGCCCGGTCGGATACACGCTCTTGAGGAGAACACCGCCCGGGTGTCCCAGCCCAAGGCTCTGCGCGATGTCGGCGCCCACCGTTTGTCCGGACGCGCCGATCCACGGCAGCTTGAATCCGCCGCCCAGCGCGCCTTCCACAACGCGACGCACAAGGTTGGCGGGGATCGCGAAGCCGATGCCGGCATATTCGCCGGTACGCGAAACGATCGCCGTGTTGATACCGGCGAGCTTGCCGTCAGTCGTCACCAGCGCGCCGCCGGAATTGCCGGGATTGATGGCGGCATCCGTCTGGATGAAGAACTGGTAGTCCGAGGCGGATACCTGCGTTCGCGCCAGGGCCGACACGATGCCCATCGTCACGGTTTGGCCGATGCCGAAGGGATCGCCGACGGCGAGCACAAGGTCGCCGATCTGCACGCGATCGCTGTCGCCGAACTCAACGGTGGACAGCTTCTCACCCTTGGTGTCGATCTTGAGCACGGCTAGGTCGGTGCGCGCGTCGGAGAGCAGCACCTTCGCCTTGAATTCCCGCTTGTCGGAAAGCGCCACCACTATGTCCTGTCCGCCTTCGATCACGTGGCGGTTGGTGACGATCACGCCATCGCCGCGCACGATGACGCCCGAGCCCAGCGACTGCTGCACGCGCTGGCGCATTTCCGGCGACACGCCGAAGAACTGCTGGAACAGCGGATCGTTGAACAGCGGATTGACCTGCTGCCGCACGATCGAGCGCGCATAGACATTCACGACAGCCGGCGTCACACGCTTTACCACCGGCGCAAAAGTGAGCTGGATCCGCGTCATGCTCTGCGGCACGTCTGTGCCTTGCGGCACGGCTTTCACAGTCGGCTCCGCCGCGACCGGCACGACGGAATTCGAGACGATCCCGTACGTTGCAGCGCTGAGGCCGGCCGCAACTAGCACCACCAAACCCTTCTTGTTCGTCATCCCGTTCCTCTCAAATCCCACCAGCTCTGGGCAAAGCCTTCAAAGCAAATGGAACCCTTCTCAGTCAGCCTTAATTGTGATCGCATCAGATAATCAGAGTAGAGGGTGGGGGCAAGATGGGGCGATTTCACGGCATCGCGACCGCAAGGGCATCAATTATGTCGGTGCTTCGACACCCGGTGGCGTTCGCGCGGGTCGCGTTCTTTTGGTCGCTGGTCCATGCGGCAATATTCGTCGGCCACGCTGTCTACCGCTCTCTTGTCACGGCGACGCCGCTGGATATCGCGACAGATATCGTTTTCTTGCACCGACCGGATCAATATCGCCTCGAATCCGTCCTTACGACCATTCCCGACGTCCTGGCATCGCTCTCAGTCGCCATATGGTGGACCCGTTTCTTCCTGAACGGAGCGCTCCCGAAATGGTGGATAAGCGTGCCCAACGGCAGTGCGCGATACTTTAGCCGCGAATTGATTATCGGGTTCGGAGCGATTGCAGCGATCGTTCCCGGGGCCTTCTTGGCCGGGACAGTCGCCGGCCACTTCGCCACGGATTCTCAGAAAGCTCTTGGATTTGCAGTGATCGGAGTCAACGCGATCATCGTCGCCTATGGCATGGCTCGGCTTTGGTTAATCTTTCCGGCGATCGCGCTTGGGGACTCACTCAGTTTCTCCGATTCATTTCGCCTCACGCGCCGCGCCGCGGGCGGATTGTGGCTGGCGACCGTCATTGTTTACCTGACGTTTCTGGTGCCGGCTTTCGCGACCGATTTGCTTTCGGATTATGCCCCGATGTTGGATCAGCGGTTCTTCACCGGATGGCCTTCCGATGTTGTCGCCATTGGGCTCACCACAATCAGTTTTCTTTTCGTCTTGGCTGTTGCGGCGGCTGGAGCAGCAGTAACGGCGTTGTTGTACAGAGATCGGGTACTGCAAGAGAGGGCAGCCCAATAGAAAAAGGGCGGCCCTCGCGAACCGCCCTTCGAATATTCAAAGCCAATCCGGCGAAA
>DATIYG010000343.1:0-5359 GCA_035517755.1 Rhizomicrobium sp.
CCAGATCGACGCGCGTGGATTCGATGTCCTTCGCCAGACCGGCATGGTGCGAGGCTGCGTCCGGCCCCATCTCCAGCATGTCGCCGAGAACGGCGATGCGGCGGGCGCCCTTCACGGGTTGCGCGCTCCCGAGGACCGCGAGCGCCGCCGCCATCGATGCTGGATTGGCGTTGTAGCTTTCGTCGATGACCTCGATTCCGCCGGCGTTGAAGCGCGCACCGCGGCCCTTGAGTGCCGCGAATTCCGACAGCGCAGCTGCCGCGTTGAGCACATCGGCCTCGAGCGAGGAAACCGTCAGCAAAGCACCCACGGCATTGGACGCAAGATGCGCGCCGTTCGCGCCGAGACGGAAATGCACGGAGCGGCCGGCGATTTCTGCCTCGACCTTCATGCCGTCGCCGCTCTCATCCATCGAGAGAATGCGGGCATCCGCACCATCCGCCTTGCCGAACGAAAGAATGCGGCTGACGCCCGCCTGTCTGGCCCGCGCCTTCAGACGTTCGACATACGGACTATCCGCCGGGATCAGCGCCGCGCCGCCAGGCACGATGCCTTCAAAGATCTCGGACTTGGCATCTGCGATGGCGTCGCACGTGCCGAAGAATTCGATATGCGCCGGAGCAATCGTGGTGATCAGAGCCACGTGGGGTTTCACAAAGCCCACCAGTGCGCGGACCTCGCCGAAATGGTTCATGCCGATCTCGAAGACGCCGAACTGGGCCTCGCGCGGCATTGAGGCGAGCGACAGCGGCACGCCCCAGTGATTGTTGTAGGAGGCCGCTGAGGCATGCGTCGCGCCGTTGGCCCCGAGCGCAAGCCGCAGCATCTCCTTCGTGGTCGTCTTTCCCGCGCTCCCGGTGACGCCAGCGATCTTGGCGTGCGTGCGGGCGCGCGATGCCCTCGCCAGGTCCTCCAGGCCGCGTAGCGTGTTTGCCACGGTGAGCAGCGACGCATCGCTATCCAGGCCCGGTTGTTTGCGTGACACAAGCGCGGCCGAGGCTCGTGCCTTCAGCGCGGCCGGCACGAATTCGTGGCCGTCGCGCGCGTCACCCTTCAGCGCGACGAACAGATCACCAGGCTTCAGCGTGCGCGTGTCAATGGAGATGCCCGTGGCTTCGAACGCGCGCGATGCATGACCGAGGGTAGCTGCTTCGGCTTCGGCGGAGGTCCAGAGTGCGCTCATGACCGCGCCTCCTGCCCGCCAAGCGCGATTGCGGCCTTAGCTGCTTCGTCGCGATCGGAGAACGGCCGTGTCACCGTCCCGATGGTTTGTCCCGGCTCGTGACCTTTGCCGGCGATGACGAGAACATCGCCTGCCTGCAATGCCGCGATGCCTTCGCGAATGGCTTCGGCACGATCACCGATCTCGCGCGCGCCAGGGCAACCGGCCAGTGCCGCCTGCCGAATGGAAGCAGGATCTTCGCTGCGCGGATTGTCATCGGTGACAATGACGGCGTCGGCGAATTTCGCAGCTGCCGCGCCCATCAACGGACGCTTGCCACGATCGCGATCACCGCCGCAGCCGAATATGACATGCAGCCTGCCCTTCACATGCGGGCGCAATGCAGTAAGCACCGTTTCGAGGGCGTCCGGAGTATGTGCGTAGTCGACATAGACCGGCGCGCCGGTTGCGGAACGAGCCACTTTCTCCAACCGGCCGGCGGCGCCCTTGAGGTGCCCCAGTGCGGCGAACACAGCATCCTCATGCTCGCCAAGACCGACAGCGAGCGCCGCGGCGACGAGGGCGTTCGACGCCTGGAAACTTCCGGCCAACGGCAGAGCCACTTCATGTGTGTTGCCTCGATAGACAACACGAAGTGTCTGGCCATCGCCGCTTGGTTCGCGCGAGAGAAGCTTGACGGTGTCGCCCTTCTCGCCGACCGTCAGGAGCTTGAGCCCGCGACGCTCGGTGGCGCTTGCGAAGGTATCGGCATGCGTTGCGTCGGCATTGACGACAAAGATGCCACCATCAGAGACGAGATCGACCAGCCGCAGCTTCGCGGCAAGGTAGTCCTCGAATGTCTTGTGATAGTCGAGATGATCGCGGGTGATGTTGGTGAAGGCGCCGGCGGCGATCTTCACGCCATCGATGCGGAACTGATCCAGCCCGTGGCTCGATGCCTCGAACGCCAAACGCTCGACACCATCGCCTTTCAACTCGGCCAACAGCCGATGGATTTCGACCGGATCGGGTGTGGTGTGCGACAGCGGGATTTCGCCATCGGGCGTAACGAGCCCGATCGTTCCCAAGCTTGCGGCCTTTTCCCCCGCGAACGTCCAAATCTGGCGCAGAAAGACGGCGACCGATGTCTTGCCGTTGGTTCCGGTGACGGCCGCAATCACATCCGGCTGCGCACCAAAAAAGGACGACGCCATCAACGCCAGGCGCAACCGCGGATTCTCATCGGCCAGGAACGCAACGCCAAGCTCGCGCACGCGCGAGGAAAATTCGGGCCGCGCAAGCACCGCGACCGCACCCCGTTTCACGGCGTCCGCGATGAAGCGCGTGCCATCGTCGCGCGAACCGGACAGGGCTGCGAACAGATAACCTGGCTTCACCTCGCGGCTGTCGCTCGCAAGGCCTGAGAATGTCATCTCGGGCTTCATCTTGTTATCGCCCACATTACCCATTCTCAGCATCGTGTCCGATTGTGTTTCCATTATGGAGTCTGGCTGGTATCGGCGACGACCGGCATGTCCAGCATGGCTGCGATCCGCGCCACCACGCGGCCAGCCAGCGGTGCTGCCGTATGCCCTGCGAGCGCCATCACGCCGGTTGCATTGGCGCCCTGCGGCTCATCAAGCATGACGAACACGAGATAGCGCGGATTGTCGATGGGAAAGACGGCGCAGAACGACGTGCGCAGCTTGTGCGCCACGTACCGTCCGTGGTCGGTCTTTTCCGCCGAGCCCGTCTTGCCTCCGACATTGTATCCAGGAACATCGGCCAGTTTGCCGGTTCCGTCCGTCACCACATAACGCAGCAGGCCGCGCATCGTCTCGCTGGTCGCCGGCGAGATCACCTGCTCGCCGCGCCGGTCGGCGGATTGCTTGAGGAAGGTTGGCACGATGCGGCGGCCGCCGTTTACGATAATGGAGGCGGCCGTAACAAAGGACAACGGACTGACAGAAATGCCGTGGCCGAAGCTCACAGTCGCGGTTTCCACATCGCCCCAATGGCGCGGGAAAAGCGGCCTGGCGCCTTCCGGATCCTCTGAGCGGGCGGGTGACAACAGCCCCAGCTTGCCGAGCCACTGCTCCTGCCGGGCTGCGCCCGACAGCAACCCGATCTGCGCCGTGCCCGCATTGGACGATTGACCCAGGATGTCCCGCACCGTCAGCACCGGCGGCATTCGCTCGGCATCTTTGATGAGATACTTGCCTACCCGGAAGCCGGGGCCGATCGGAAAGGTCTGATCGAGACGGACGGTGTGGTCTTCCATCGCCAGCGCGAACGCGAAGATCTTGAACACCGAGCCCAACTCGTAGACGTCACGCAACATGCGGTTGCGAGTCGGGTTGGCACTGTCGTGCTCGCCACCATCGCTGTTGCCGTCCGGCAGCGAGGCCATGGCGAGGATCTCGCCGGTATTGACGTTCATCACGATGCCGCCGGCCGCCTTGGCTTCGAACTGCGTGAGTGCGGCCTGCAGCTCATGCGCCAACGTGTACTGGATGCGCATGTCGAGCGAGAGCTGCACCGTTTTGCCGGCGCGCAAGCTCTTGTCGAGGCCGAGCTCAAGCCCGGTGAGGGCGCGGCCAGTGGAGTCGATCTGGCCGATCACCTGCTCGGCCTCGCCGCCTTGCGGATAGGTGCGCTTGAGCGCCGGTGCCAATTGCAGGTTCGGAATGTGCAGCGCTTCCACCTTGTCGGCCACGTCTGGATCAAGCTTGCGTGCCACCAGCAGGAACGCATCCTTCTTGTGCTTCGCGGTCAGGATGCGGAGCACGCGGGCTTCATCGAGACCCGCCGCCGTTGCGATCCGGTGTGCGGCCACTCCAACATTCGAAAGCGCATCGGGCTGCACATAGACATCGGACACGGCAAGGTCGCGAGCCAGAAGCTGACCGTTGCGGTCCACGATGTCGGCGCGGGCGACGGTCGCCGCGGGCGTCATCGCAGGGGCTCCACTCCAGCCGCGCAGAACGGTCAGATCGACAAGCCGCACGCAGATCAGGGCAAAGGCGAGAACGCAGCCGATCGCCGCGAGCGCAATGCGCCGCTGAACGATCCCCGCTCCCCCCTCATGCATTGCCTAGTCTCCGGAACCCGGCGAGGCCGGCACGATGACGTTGGCCGACCGCAGCTGCGCATCCTCCATAGGCGATGTTTCGCCCTTGCGCGGCAACAGAGTCAGCGACGACAGCTCGATGGCCGGCGCATCATCGGCGCCGCTCCCGGCCTGCGACAGGCGCTGGATGCGCGCGGGCTCCGACAGCCGGCCCCATTCCGCCTGCAACAGGCTGATCGATTGCCGCTCGGCAGCGATCTGCCGCTGCACTTGCGCCACCTGGCCGCGTGTCGCCCGCGTCTGATCCGAAACGTGGTAGAGCGCAAGACAGGCCAGCGCCGACAAGGCGAAGCAGAAGAAGTTCAGTACACGGATCATCGCTGCTCTCCTTAGGCCGCAAGCGCGGTCCGCTCGGCGGCGCGAAGCCGCGCCGAACGGGCGCGTGGGTTCGATTGGATCTCGTCATCCGAAGGCGTGCGCGGCTTGGCCCAGACAAGCCGGAAGGTCTGCGCCCGCTCCGCGCCGAGGCCCGGCGCATGGCGCGACACGGCAGCCGGCTTGCTGCGCTCGCTGAGGAACCGCTTGACGATGCGGTCCTCCAGCGAATGGAACGCGACGACGGCAAGCCGCCCGCCTTCCTTCAACACGCGTTCCGCCGCTTCCAGACCACGCTCAAGCTCGCCGAGCTCGTCGTTCACATGGATGCGCAGCGCCTGGAAGGTGCGCGTGGCCGGATGGATCGGTTCGCGCAACGCAGCCGGACCGAGCGCCTTCGCCACCACATCGGCCAGCTCCTTCGTCCGCGACAGGGGACGGGCCGCAATGATGGCGCGCGCCACGCGGCGGGCATGCCGCTCCTCGCCCAATGTCGCGATGATCTTCGTCAGCGTCTTCTCGTCGGCAGTGTTGACGACGTCCGCCGCGGAGGGACCCTTCTTCGACATCCGCATATCGAGCGGGCCATCGTCGCGGAACGAGAAGCCGCGCTGCGGCTCATCCAGCTGGAACGACGATACGCCGAGATCGAGCACCACGCCGTCCGATGTTCCGCCGCACGTCTCGCCGAACAGCGAATCCATCTCGGCGAAATTCCCTTCGACGACGCGCAGCCGGCCATTGTACCGCGC
>DATIYG010000344.1:0-2590 GCA_035517755.1 Rhizomicrobium sp.
GAAGCCGCGCCCCGCGCTCTTCGCCCCAGCTCCGGGAATCGCCACTGCCCCACAGTCCGCCGGTCAGTGCCGCCGTCACATCTTCGGTGAGTCCGAATACCTTGCCCACTTCGCGGATGGCGCTGCGCGGACGATAGGTGATGACGGTGGCGGTCAGCGCCGCGCGTTCGTGTCCGTAGCGCTTGTAGACCTCCTGGATGACCTCCTCGCGACGCTCGTGCTCGAAATCCACGTCGATGTCGGGAGGTTCTTTCCGCTCCTGGCTGACGAAGCGCTCGAACAGAAGATCGATCTCCGTGGGATCGACGGCTGTGATGCCGAGCACATAGCACACCGAGGAATTGGCGGCCGATCCGCGCCCCTGACAGAGGATTTTCTTTCCTTCGGCGATGCGCACGATGTCGTGCACCGTGAGAAAATAGGGCGCGATCTGCATCCTGGCGATCAGCGCGAGCTCTTTTTCCAAGGCAGCCTTGACCTTGTCCGGCACACCGCCGGGAAACCGCTGCTCGGCGCCTTTCCAGGTCAGATCGGCAAGGTGTTCGTCGGGTGTCTTGCCGGCCGGCACCGGCTCATCGGGGTAATTGTATTTGAGCTGATCAAGCGAGAAGCCGATCCGCTCCGCAAAGCGCAAGGTTTCGGCAACGGCTTCCGGCGCATCCGCGAACAGCCGCTCCATCTCTCCAGCGGATTTCAGATGGCGTTCGGCATTGACCTCGAGAAGCCGCCCGGCATGATCGAGCGTGACATGCTCGCGAATGCAGGTGACGACATCCTGCAATGCGCGGCGCTCCGGATGGTGATAAAGCACATCGTTCGTGGCGATCAGCGGAACACCGGCTTTGCGGGCCACGGTGCGTAGTCGCTGCAAGCGTTTCCGGTCGCCGCCGCGATGGGGCATGGAGGCCGCCAGCCAAAGCCGGTCGCCGGCAACGGGATAGAGCCGCGCCAGCGTCCGCTCCGTTTCCACACTGGGCCGCAACGGCGGCATGACAGCCAGCAGCATTCCCTCCTGATATTCGAGGAGATCGGGCAGGAAGAGAATGCAATCGCCTTTCTGCGCGCGATGCTTGCCGATGCTGATGAGGCGGCAAAGCCTGCCATAGGCTTCGCGGTCGACCGGATAGGCGAGAACATCCGCGTTTTCGTCGGCGAACACGAGGCGCGCACCGACCAGCAGTTTCGGCAATTTGCCTTCCGCATGTTCGGCGAGCTGGTTGAGCGCATCCCAGGCGCGCACCACGCCGGCCAGCGAATTGCGGTCTGCAATCCCGATGGCATTCAATTCGAGAAGAGCGGCTTGCGCGGCAAACTCGCCCGGCTGCGATGCGCCGCGCAGGAACGAGTAGTTCGTGGTGACCGCGATTTCGGCGAACCTGCTCATGCGAAAAGCCCGTGCACATACCAGCTCGGATGCGTGAGCTCGCGCGGGACGACGCCGTCGCGATAAAGCCAGTAGCGGCGGCCCTTCTCGTCCTCGACACGGAAATAATCGCGCGTCGGGTGGCTTTCCTGATGCCGCCACCATTCCATCGCGATGCGTTCCGGACCTTCGGCGCGCGCGACGGTATGCAGCACGCGGCGCCAGCGGAATCGGATGGGCTGTCCATCGGGCGCTGAGGCCAACACATCGACGGGCTCGGGCTTGGCGAACAGACGCAGGGGCCGGCGCGAGGTTTCATCACGTTCCCGAAAACCGTGCTTCGGAAGCGAAACATCATCGGCATGCCGCGCAGGGATCGCGACGGTTTCGGCTTCGGGGATGTGCGTATCCTGCGGCCGGAACACCAGCACGCGCTGGCTGCCGAAGCGCGCCGCCAGCCTGTCCATCAGCAGATGGACTTCAGCATCGGCGGCGCTTGCATCCAGCTCCGCATTCTTCGCCTGCAAGTCTTGCGCGAAATTTGCCGACAGCCGGATGAGATCGAACCCAAAACCGGGATCCAGCGGATCGACAAGCGAATCGAGCTTTTCGCGAAACAGCCGGATGAAGATTTTCGCATCGCGTGTCGGCCGGGCCGTCTCGACCACGATGCGGCGCGTCGCGCCATCGGCCCGGAAGAACATCGCTTCCAGCACGCGCGCGCCCTGCCCGTGCGTTTCCAGCACCGAAGCCAGCGACTGGCACAGCGACAGCAGGGTTTCGGTGATTACCGCCTCGGTGACGACCGGTTCGGAAAAGCGCCGCTCGGCGGAAAGATCGGGAACCGGCAGGCGTGGCATGATCGGTCCGCCAATCTTGCCGAGCGTGCGATCCAGCAAGGCGGCGAAGCCCTTGCCGAAACGCGCGACCAGTTCCTGACGGGAACGCTCTGCCACCTGCCCGATGGTTTTCAGCCCTGCGCGGTTCAACGCATGCAGGATATAAGGATCGGCAACCAGAGCTTCCGTGGGAAGTGCGGCAACCGCTTCCGCTTCATGGCCCGGTTCCGCGATCGTGCCGGAGCGATAATGCGCAAGCACGCGTGCAGCTTCCGCCGTTCCCGCCAACGCCACATGGACAGAAAACCCTTGCGCGGCGATGGCGCGAGCGACATCGCGCACCATCGCCTGCTCATTCTCGTAAAGATGCGACGCGCCGGTGATGTCG
>DATIYG010000345.1:0-17240 GCA_035517755.1 Rhizomicrobium sp.
ATGGCGATCGTGCGCAACCAGGGCAAGCCCGCGCGCACGCGCTATCGCATGCTGGAGCGCTACGGCGGCGAGGGGCGTGCGTTCGCCAGCCTCATCGAATGTCGGCTGGAGACGGGGCGTACGCACCAGATCCGCGTGCATCTGGCCCATCTTGGCCATCCGTTGATCGGCGATCAAACGTACGGTCGCACGCGCCGTCCGCCGAAAGCGAAGACGGAAGCAGAGGCCTTGGCGTACGCAGCAGCGGCCGAGTTTCCGCGCCAGGCGCTGCATGCGTGGCTCTTGGGCTTCCAGCATCCCAGCACGCACAAGCATGTGCGGTTTGAATCCAAATGGCCGGAGGATTTCGCGGCGCTGATCGCCGCGCTGCGCGCGCTGAATTAGCGAATATCGCTACCCGCAGATTGTACTCATTGGATTGCGATACCCCATGCGCAGCCTTGCTGCAGAATCTTCTTGTTGGTGTAGCGGACCGATGGTTTGAGACGCTTGCCGAACCTCTCGGTTGACAGAGGCCAAACCTGAATTCCGGCCGTGTTCTCGTTCCCGCAATTGGCCGCATAGAGATCGCCGGTTGCCGTGAACGCAAAAGCCGCCTCGTAAGACGTGGGTCGCAGGCCGGCGGAATCCACGATGCTCGGCAGGTCGCCGTTCTTGAGGTGGTTCCTGTTGTATCGCACGACGGCGGGCGGCGTTCCGCTGCTCGATGCGTACAGATTTCCGTCGCTGTCGAAGATCAGGCCGCCCGGGCCGGTAAGCCCATTCAGGAAATATGGCTGCCCGGTGTATGGCGGCTTCTCGACGGCAATGGAATTGGTACCCGTGCTGGCGTTATTCGAAATGTAGACGTTACCCTTCTTGTCCACCGCAACGGCAAACGGGTTGTTGATGCCGGCGGTCAAAACTGTCGCGGGCGTCGGCTCCCCACTTTCCGTGAACGGTCCGGTGTATTCCACGACACTCTCATTTCCGGGCGAGGACACCCAAAGGTTTCCGGAAGGATCGAATGCCAACCCGTCTGCATCCACGGTCCCGTTGAGCACGAGTGTAATCGCCGGCGTTGAACTGCGGGTGATCGGCGGGTCGAACACCAGCGCGCTGGTTGGAACTCCGTTGACCTCGCCATACGAGAGAATCCAGAAGCGCCCGGCGTTGTCGAAGGCGACGCCACTCGTTTCGATCAGATTGTTCTGCGGGGTGCTGTCGATGGAAGCGACCTTCGCCTTCTTGATCAGCGGTACCTCGGCGATCTGCACCTGCGGAAAATCGGCGTTTGCAAAGAGCGTCCAATAGACGCTTTGATGGTCGGTGCCGACGGGTCGTGAATATGCGCTCTCCGCGTTGGCTGTTGTGAAGGTGCCGCACGCGATCACTGTCAAGAGTGCAGCGGTGACGAATCTGTTGACCATGGATTCCCCCCAATCCGTGATGGCGACTGGGATGACGTTAGCACAGGTTGAGGGGTTGAGAATCCGAGGCGCGAACCGTGACGCGAGTGAAGTCGACTCAACCGCCATCTGCTTTGTGGCAAAGAGCCCGGCGAATTGCGCTTCATGCCCACTCCTCACGCGGCACGCTGCGCGTACCGCCCTCTCCCCGGCTACGCCAAGGCTCCGCCGGGCAGCGCACCTGCGGCCGCCCTAGCTTCAGCGAAGGCGGCCACAAGGGGTGAGGGCAACAACAGAGGCTTGGTTTTTCTGGCTTTTTTGCCGCTGCGCGTCCTTTCATTGTAAATTCAGCCTCGTTCGGCTATATCCCGCTCACGTGGTTGTTACGTCTCCGTCAGACGAAGCGCTTCCGAACTGATCCGACTCGCCTAGAAGCGCGCCTGACCAGCCGAAACGTTCCGAAAAACTGATGCTCTCGTTTCCACGTCCGTGTGCGGCGGTGGTCGCCGGCGCGGAACCTCGATGATCCAAAGGAAAAAGATGACCATCGGTACTGTCAAATTCTTCAACACCACAAAAGGCTTCGGCTTCATTTCGCCGGAAGGCGGCGGCAAGGATGTGTTCGTTCACATCTCCGCTGTTGAAGCGGCCGGCATGCGCAGCCTGAACGAAGGGCAGAAGGTGTCGTTCGACATCCAGCCCGACGCCCGCGGCGCGAAGGCGGCGAACCTCAAGGCCGTCTGACAATCGGCACTCGCGAAGGGCGGCGATTCCCATCGCCGCCCTTTGTTTTTTCAGGGGCATTGGAAGGAGGCCAGACATGGCCGACACCTCAGACCGCGACGCCGCCCGCTCCCGTGCGCAGACGCATTTTTCGGCGTCCGACCAGCGCGATTCGCTGGTCAAGCAGATGATCGAATCCGAGCGCGCCGCCACGGCCGCGAAGACGGCGAAGCTGCGCGCGCTCAGGCTTGCCAAAGAAGAAGCAGATCGCGCGGCCGCCGCGAACGCGCCGAAGCCCGAGACGGCGCAGAAGACCCGCGCCCGCAAGGCGCCGGCGAAGAAGAGCTAAGCTCCGCTCTTTCGTCTATTCACCGCCTGATATTCGCCAAGCACGCGAAACCGCGGACGAATTCCGCCTGCAAACAAATCTGCGCACCACCGCCCAATCGGCCGTAAAATCGGACGATGGAAGAGATGTTGAGGGACAGGCAACCCTCCCTTGAAAAGGGAGGGTCGAATTGCCGTAGGCAATTCGGGGAGGGATCATGCCGCGACCGTGGGCGTGATCCCCACCCGCGTCGCTTCGCTCCGCGACCTCCCCTTTGCAAGGGGAGGTTGGCGAAGTGCGGCCTTGGAAGGGAAAATTTGAGTGCGATACCCCCAAAACAATTCATGGGGTTGGTAGATGGGATGGCCGCAAGATATGGAATCCCGGAATTGTGCCCGTTCTGCCGAACAAAACAAACAATTCCGGCGGAGGTCGGGGAGGTGAAAAATTTTGAAGACAACGACGAGATATGGGGGCCGGGATACGGGTTGGCACTATCGCTGGCCGGCTGCTTGCAATGGTACCGATCCGTTCCCATATCGACCTTCGTGCGGTGTCGACGGGGATCGTCCGATCCGATTGTCGAAGCGTTTAGAGGAGTGAGCCGGTCCGTTCGTGCCGCTTGGGGTGCAAACCGGCCGCGTTTGGGGTGAATTAGATGAGCAGTCGTGGGCTTCCTGCCCTCCAGGGTGAGGGCGGCCTATCCAGATATCTCACCGAGATCCGGAAGTTTCCGCTTCTGGAGCCGGAAGAGGAGTACATGCTGGCCAAGCGCTGGCGCGAGCATGAGGACCCGGATGCGGCCCGCAAGCTCGTGACGTCGCATTTGCGCCTCGTGGCCAAGATCGCCATGGGTTATCGCGGCTATGGCCTGCCGATCTCCGAAGTCGTGGCGGAGGGCAATGTCGGCCTGATGCAGGCGGTGAAGCGGTTCGAGCCGGATCGCGGTTTTCGTCTCGCCACCTACGCCATGTGGTGGATCCGCGCGGCGATCCAGGAATACATCCTGCGGTCGTGGAGCCTCGTGAAAATGGGCACCACGGCGGCGCAGAAGAAGCTGTTCTTCAACCTGCGCAAGGCGAAAACGAAGATCAGCGCCATCGAGGAAGGCGATCTCACGCCGGAGCATACGAAAGAGATCGCGCGCCAGCTCGCCGTGCCGGAGCAGGAAGTGATCAACATGAACCGGCGTCTCACCGCGCCGGATTCCTCGTTGAATGCGCCCTTGCGTTCGGAATCCGAAAGCGAGTGGCAGGACTGGCTCGCCGACGACACGATGGATCAGGAAACCCGGCTCGCTCAATCCGAGGAGATGGACGAGCGTCACGAGCTGCTGTCGGCGGCGATGGCCGAGCTGACGGAGCGCGAGCGCGACATTCTTCAGGCGCGGCGTCTGCGCGACGAACCGGAGACTCTGGAAGAGCTGTCGCAGAAATATGGCGTGTCGCGCGAGCGGGTTCGCCAGATCGAAGTCCGCGCGTTCGAGAAATTGCAGAAGGCGATGAAGGCGGCGCTGGCGCACAAGCGACAGCAGATGGTGCAGCCGCAACAGGCCTCGGCGTAAGAAAAAAGGCCGCTCCTGCTTTCGCAAAAGCGGCCTTCGATGTTCGGCGAGCGGCTTACCAGACGGTCGAAAGATGGCGGGCGAGTTGGGCGCCTTGCGGGTTGCTGACTTTGCCGCTCAGGATCTCGTGGACGGCGACGCTGCGGCCGTAGAACTCGGCGTTGGTGTCGTCCTCAGGCGCGATGACCGAACCGTTGAGCGTGATGCCGCCATAGGCGCCCTTGGCGATCGACCACAGGACGATGTCGCCGGAAAGGTTGGCCGGTGTGGCCGCTTCGGCGGACGCGCCCAGCGTGACGACGGTCAGTCCGGCTCCTGCGCCGAGCTTGACCTTGCCCTGCTCGATGCCGCGAAGGGCGCGGTCGCTCATGATGAACATGACGAGTTCGGCCTGCTCGATGCCGATCTGCAGGCCGAAGGAGGCCGAGCCGAGCGAATAGAACGCGGGCTGGCTCCAGCCGTGCCGGGTGCGCGCCATTAGAACGCCTTCGCCGCCTTCGGCGCCGAAGATGAAGCCGCCTTTCACGAGGCGCGGCACGATCAATACGGCGCGGGCATTGCGCAAGGTGGCGCGCGCGTTGCCGAAGACCGGATCGTGCTTCAGGTCGGCGATGGTGGCGCTGGTGTGGGCAATGGTCTCGGCGGGGCTCGCCTCAGCCGAGCCAAGACCGATCAGTGTGAGTGCCACCGCAGCGGCGGCGGCAAGGTTTGCAAATCGCTTCATGGAGTATCTCCCCCTGGCGTGGAAATCGGGATGGCAATGAAACGCGAAAGACGAAGAACAGTGCCGCTATTTGCCTTTCAGCATGGTCGCAGCGTCGGTTCCAGCCTGCTGCGCGGTCTTGAGATCGCTGGACGCGATTCCGGCGCGGAGCTTGTCGGCGGCCGCCCCAAGCGTCTTCTTCTTCGCGGCGTCGGTCGCATCCGGAATGGCGCCGCGACCGGCATTGGCGCACGGGTTCAGTTCCTTTGCGTCGAAGCCGTTGCCGTTCGGACCGACTAGGCAGTTCAGCGCGTGATGCAGGTGCATGTGGACGCCGTTGATGTCGGCAGCAGCGGCCGCGAGGTTGGCATGCGTCATGGCCGTGACGGTTTCGGAGGCGGAATCGGCGCGAGCGGTGACGGAAAAAAGGCCGCAAGCCGCCACGGCAAACAGCGTGATTGCAAATGGTCGAAACATCGGTTCGGTCTCCCCAAAAACCACGCGGATGAGGCTACCGAACCGATGTCTTGTCAACGCCGAATGGCTTCAGTTGGTATGTTGCGGGCGGCAGTAAATGAGGGTTTCGCCCTGCCAGACTTCGATCTGGCGCGCGCCTTCCATCTTCATGGCGTGGGCAAGAACCTTGGCGGCGGTGTCGGTCTCGCACTGGGCCGTGAATTTGGCCGCCAGAGTGCCGTCGGTCTTCAAGTAGCTGATTTCATATGCCGTCATAAAGGGACTCCTTCGACAAGAGCCCCCGCTCGGATCGGAATTTCGGGAGGCGAGCGCGGGATGTCCACCCGCAAAACCGTTCATGATTCTCACAAAATCTGTCAGTGCTTGCGAAACTTTCGCGATCACCGACTCGTAATCCGCCACGGAGGACACAGCTGTTCCGGCGCGGCCAAATTGCTACAGTGGTGAGGGAAGGCGGACACACATGTCGATTGCAACCGATACCACACCCTCTTCTTCGTTGCGCAAGCCAGGACTGTGGTCCGGCTTTTGGAATTTTCTTGTCTACGGCGCCAATACGCGCCCCGGTGAACCCCGCGCGCCCTTCTACCGGCACGCGCTATTCGTGCGCATCACGCATTGGCTGAACGCCGGCATCCTGACCGTGATGCTGATGAGCGGGTTGCAGATCTTCAACGCAACGCCGGCGCTTTACTGGGGCCAGCAATCGGACTTTGCCCATCCGATCCTGTCCTTCCCGGCCTATCAGAATGCCGATGGCGAAATCGTGCGCGGCGAAACGAAGATCGGGTCCTGGACCTTCAACACGACCGGCGTGCTGGGCGCCTCGCGCGTCGATGGTCAGATGGCGGCGCGCGCCTTTCCCGACTGGGCGACAATTCCCGGTCCGCAATGGCTGGCGTTGGGACGCGTCTGGCACTTCTTCTTTGCCTGGCTCCTGGTGACCAACGGCGCGCTCTTCGCGCTTTATGCCTTTGCGCGTGGCCACATCCGCGACCTCGCGCCCAGCCTTTCGGACATCCGCAATCTGCCGCACGAAATCGTCGAGCATGCCAGGCTGCGATTCCCCAAGGGCGAAGCCGCGAAGCGCTACAATGCGCTGCAGAAGCTTGCCTACTTCACGGTGATCTTCGTCCTTGGCCCCCTTGTCGTGCTCACTGGACTAACCATGTCACCGACGATGGACGCGGCGTTTCCGTTCCTCCCCTGGATCTTCGGCGGGCGACAGACCGCGCGAACAATTCATTTCATCTGCGCCTTTTCGTTCTTCGCCTTCTTCATCGTCCACATGATCATGGTGTTCCTCTCGGGCACCTGGAACAACATCCGCTCGATGATCACCGGCAGGTATCGTATCGAGGAAGGAGGCGGCCATGGCTGATGCCAGCAGGCGCAATCTGTTGCGCGGGCTCGCGGTTGGTGCGAGCGCAGTAGCGCTCTCCGGCTGCAAGAGCGTGTCGCAGACGCAATGGGTCCAGGGTGTCCTCTATTCCGCGGAAGGACTGACGCGGCGCGTGCAGCGGCTGTTCGCGGGCCGCGATGCTCTCGCTACGGAATATTCCAAGGCGGACATCGCGCCGGTCTTCCGCACCAACGGCACATTGAATCCGCCAACCAGCGAATATCAGAAGCATGTCGCAGAAGGATTTGCGAACTGGCGCGTGGTCGTGAATGGCCTCGTCGAGCATCCGCTGTCGCTGTCGCTGGCGGATTTGCGCAAGCTGCCTTCTCGCACGCAGATCACGCGGCACGATTGCGTGGAGGGATGGTCCTGCATCGGCGAATGGACCGGTGTTCCCTTGCGCATCGTGCTCGCGATGGCCAAGCCGAAAGAAAATGCACGCTACGCCGTCTTCTATTGTGCCGATCCCATGGATGACAGCGACGACGACGGCGTGGCCGATTCCAATTTCTATTATGAAAGTCACGATCTCATCGAAGCCACCCATCCCCAGACCCTGCTGGCCTACGCGCTGAACGGCAGGCCGCTGCCGGTCGCCAACGGCGCGCCGGTGCGTCTGCGGGCGGAGCGGCAACTAGGCTACAAGCAGGCAAAGTACGTGCAGCGCGTCGAGCTAGTGGAGAGCTATGCTCACATCGCAGGCGGCAAGGGCGGCTATTGGGAAGACCAGGGATACAACTGGTACGGCGGGATCTAGGGCTTGGTCTTCGGGGCCTTTGCTCCTTGAACCCCGTGCCGGCGCGTCCCACATTTCCATCACGCAATGCTGGAGTGGGTGCTGCCATGGCGCAAACGGATGTCCAGGGGTCTCGGAGCGTTGAGGGACTGCGCGGAAGCGCGATCATCGCCTATGTGCTCTATCTCGTCGGCTGGCCGACGCTGCATCTGGCCACCATCGCGGGCCTTGTGCTGGCTTACATCCAGCGCGGCGATGCGCGCGGCACGATGTGGGAATCCCACTACAACAACCTGATTGAAACCTTCTGGATTGCGCTGCTTGTGCTGGTAATCGCCATTCCCCTGTGCTTCGTCGTCATCGGGATTCCTCTGTTGCTCGGTCTGGCGGCGTGGGTTCTCTACCGCACCATCAAGGGGCTGGTGCGCGCAATCGAAACACAGCCTTACGCCTGACGCCGCGGACGAAAGAACAACAGCCCGATCGCCAGAATCATAAGGGACAGCGCCGCGCTGTATGGCACGAAGTCATAGATCATCGACTGCGCAATCGCGGCATGATGGAAGTTCATGCCCATGCTCGCGCCCCACAATATGCAGCTGCCGACTCCGGCCTCGTTGGCTTCGCAACCGGGATAGAGGGCCGAATAGACTGCAAAGGTCGGCAGCAGGACGGCGGCAATAGGAAGCAGCAGCATGTTGAGGGCGGCAAGAAGCGGGCGTCGCGACCACAAAGCTGCCAGTGCTGCGACAAACGCGAGTGCCATGCACAGAAGGGCATTGGCGCCGAGAAACCACGCGGCAGAGAGGGAATAGTCGAAAGCCGTTCCAAGCGGGAAAGCGCTGCACGCGCGCGCGTCCGGCGAGCAATGGAGAAACAGCGCTGCGCCACGCACGATCCAGACGGCAATCGACGGCAGCGTGAGCAAGGCGATCGCAAGCGCACACACGCGGCGTGCCACGATCGGCTTGGGAGGCGCGGGTGGGGCTTCGAAATGGTGCATGGCCAGATTCGAAGGTAACCGAGCTTGCATCTATCGCCCCAAATTTACCCAATGATGCTTAATTGATGCCGTTAAGCTTTCGCTGAGGGACGGTCTTTCATCCGCCCGAACCACCCGATGATGTTCGTGTTTTCGGGATTGATTGGCTGGCCGACCTGGGCTCCGAAATCCAGGAAGCAGAAGAGAAGAATGTCAGCCAGCGTGAACCGCTTGCCGCACACGAACTCTTTGCCCGCCATCTCCGCGTTGAGCCATTTGAGGCGGTCCTGGGCGACCCGCTTCAGTCCATCCGACGCTTCGGGCACCGTGACGATGCGGCTCTTGAACAGCTGCAATCCCTCGCCGAAGCGGAAGCCGTTGGCCATCGGCTCACAGATGTTCAGGTCGATGCGCCTGGTCCACTTTCGGCACTCTGCGCGTTGCTCGGGAGTCGTTCCGATCAGCGGTGGATGAGGATGGAGCTCCTCAATGTACTCGCAGATGGCCGTAATCTCGGTCACGCAATGGCCATTGTCGAGTTCGAGCGCCGGAAGCTGGCCTGCGGAATTCTTCTGAAGGTAGGGATCGCGGCGATTTTCGCCGGCCATCAAATCCACCTGAACCTTCGGAATATCGAGACCCTTTTCCGCTATGAACATGCGAACGACGTGCGGATTGGGACCGATGGAATTGTAGAGTTTCATGGAACGCACCCCTCGACGCCTCAAGAACGTTAGGCCCGCGCATCAGAGCCGTCAAACGCTACCGCAATTCTACCGGCACGCGTCATTTGCTAGACTCTCCGCGAACGGAACGATTCATGTGGCGGTTTGCCTTACTCCTGGCCGGCTGGAGCCTCACGCTTGTGGGTGCCGTGCTTCTCGTCACGCCCATCCCGATCCCGCTTATCGGCATCATGCCGCTTTTCATCGGGCTGGCGATCCTGACGCGGCATTCGAAGCTGGTCCGCCGTGTGCTGCAATATTGGCGGCACCGCTGGGGCTGGCTTTCGCGCCGGTTCGAAGACTTCCACCACCGCGCGCCGGGCATCGTGAAGCACATGATCCGCCGGACCAATCCAATCGCGCATGTCCGGCTTGCCCGCATGCGGGCAAAGCATAGGCACCGCTGATGGCAATTCCGTTCGAACGCAACTTCGACGTGCCCTATGGCGAGGTGATCCAGCTGTCGCCGATGGTCTCGCGGCTGCTTGCGCCCAATCCCAGCCCATTCACATTCAAGGGCACCGGCGTCTATTTCGTCGGCGCGAGCGAGGGCGCTACAGACATTGCCGTGATCGATCCGGGGCCGCTGCTGCCGGAACATCTCAATGCCCTGAGGCGCGCCATTGAGGGCAAGCGAGTCAGCCACATCCTTGTCACGCACACCCATGCCGACCATTCACCCGCTGCGGCTCCGCTCAAGGAATGGACCGGCGCGAAGACGTACGGCTTCGGTCCGCACGGCTCCGGCAAGGACGACGGTCCGAAGATGGAAGAGGGTGGAGATCTTACCTTCGTCCCCGATGTTGCCGTTCAAGATGGTGACATCATTGGCGGCAATGGCTTCGCGTTCGAATGTGTCTACACGCCGGGCCACACCTCGAACCACATGTGTTACGCGCTCAAGGAAGAGCAGGCGTTGTTCACCGGCGATCATGTCATGGGCTGGTCCACCACTGTTGTCACGCCGCCGGACGGCGATATGGCGCAATACATGGCGAGCTTGCGCAAGCTGATCGCGCGAGACGAGCGCATCCTCTATCCCACACACGGCGCGCCGATCCGCGATCCGAAGCCGTACCTCGAGGCCTATCTCGATCATCGCCTCGAGCGCGAGGCGCAAATCCTGCAATCGATCCGCGATGGCCGCACGACCATTCCGCAAATGGTCGAGCACATGTACGCGGACGTCGACAAGCGCCTGCATCCAGCCGCGTCCCGGTCGGTGCTGGCCCATCTGATTCAGCTGGAGGCCGAAGGCCGCGTGCGCCGCGACGGCGCCGGCTACCGTCTCGCCGGCTAGAACGTTTCAGACAGGGTTTTCATGTAGGCGTTGATGCGGGCGGCATTCTTTCCGAAATCGTTGGCGCCAACACGGCTTTTCGAGCGCATGTCGATGCGGGCGCCCTGGCCGGCAGGCTTGACGCGGATGACGATGTCATCCTTCACGCCGAACCAGAAGCTGGTGTCTGTCGCTTCAATCCGCCCATCGCGCGGATCTACAGCCACGACATGCCAGCCCATGCGGTAAGCCGCCTTCACGGCACGATCGAAGTACTTCCCCGGCTCGATCAGCTCGGCGCGGGCGCGAAGGTCGCCATAATATTTCTTCTGCAGCTTCCAGCTCGCTTCGACCTTGCCGGTCTCCGGATCTCTTGCGAGCTGCGGCCCATCATAGTCCGGCGGATTCTCGGCGCCTCCGCGTAGCGCCTTCAAGGCAACGAACGGCGGCGGATATTCCGTGTCGGTCGAAATGTCGTGAATCGCGGGAAGCTGGCTTCCGACAATATACGTGTAGATCGGTGGGCCAGCGACCAGGATGGAGCCGACAAGTCCGATAGCCCCGAATTGCGCCGCGGTGCCATCGCTTGTGACCAGCGCCCATACGGCCCACACAACGCCAAGAGCAAACGCAAGGATGCCGAAATAAAGGCACCACGGAAACAAAGTGAAGAGGCCGAACCAGTAACTCCAGACTCCGAAACGCGTCCCGAGCGCCGCAACGAGGCCGACGGACGCCGACACCACCAACGCCGCGAAGCTGAGCTTCGCGATGATGGCCAGGATGCGCATCCATGCCCCCTATTCCGCAGCGGTCGGGAGGGTGTGCTTTCCGTAGCGTTCGCGCAATACCGTCTTCTGGATTTTGCCGGTGGCTGTGTGCGGAATCTCGTCGACGAAAACGACATCGTCGGGCATCCACCACTTGGCGATCTTGCCGGTGAGGTATCGCAGAATGTCGTCGCGCTCGACCTTGGCGCCCGGTTTGCGTACGACAATCAGCAGCGGCCGCTCGTCCCATTTGGGATGATAGATGCCGATCACGGCGGCTTCCGCCACATCCGGATGGCCGACGGCGATGTTCTCGATCTCGATCGATGAAATCCATTCGCCGCCGGACTTTATGACGTCCTTGGCGCGATCGGTGATCGTCATATAGCCATCAGGATCGAGCGTGGCGACGTCGCCGGTGTCGAACCACCCTTCGTCGTCGAAGGCATCTTTGCCTTCGCCGCGGAAATACCCTTTGGCGATGGCGGGTCCGCGCACCTTCAACCGCCCAAACGCCTTGCCGTCGCGCGGCAGCTCGTGATTCTCGTCGTCGACGATCTTCATCTCGACGCCGAATGGCGGATGACCCTGTTTGCACTTGTAGTCGAGCTTCTGTTCGTAGGGCAGGTCAGCCAGCTTCGCCTTCAGCGAACCGATGGTGCCGAGCGGACTCATCTCCGTCATGCCCCAGGCATGGGTGACCTGCACGTCGTATTTCTTCTCGAAAGTCTCGATCATGGAGCGCGGACAAGCCGAGCCGCCGATCAGCACGCGCTTCAAATGCGGAAGCGTCTTGCCGCTTTCCTCGAGATATTGAAGTGCTGCGAGCCATACCGTCGGAACTGCCGCGGTCATGGTGACTTCTTCGTTGGTGAGCAGTTCGCAGATCGAAGGGCCATCCAGCTTCGGTCCCGGCAGTACCAGTTTTGCACCGGCAAATGGCGCCGAGAACGCAATCGCCCATGCATTCGCATGGAACATCGGCACGACCGGCAGAATAACGTCGCCGTTGCGCACGCCCATGGCATCGGCCTGCGCCGCCATCAGCGAATGGATGACATTCGAGCGGTGGCTGTAGAGAACACCCTTCGGATTGCCGGTTGTGCCGGATGTGTAGCAAAGGCCACAGGCCGTGTTCTCGTCGAACTCCCTCCACGAGAAATCGTCGCGCGCATCGGCGATGAAATCCTCATAGGCGACAAGGTTTGGCACCTTGATGTTGGGCAGATGTTCGCGGTCCGTCAGCGCGACGAACAGCCGGACGGACGGCACCTTGGCCGCGATTTCCTCGGCGATCTTGGCGAACGTCGTGTCGAAGAAGAGCGCCTGATCCTCAGCGTGATTTGCGATGTAGGCGATCTGCTCCGGAAACAGCCGCGGGTTGAGCGTGTGATAGACCGCGCCAATGCCGGCAATGCCGTACCATGCCTCGATGTGGCGGGAGGTGTTCCAGGCTAGCGTCGCGATGCGATCGCCGAGCTTGAACCCGGCGCGATCGAGTGCATGGGCGACGCGCCGCGACCGTTTGGCGATCTCACGGTAATTTGTGCGCGTGATCGGTCCCTCGACCGTCCGTGTTACGACCTCGCGATCGCCGTGATAAAGCGCCGCATGATCGATGATCTTGTGGACCAGCAATGGCCAGTCCTGCATCAGCCCAAGCATGTCTGTTCCTGCCCCAAGTGTCGCTTTCCGCCATCATAGGAAGGCCGTGCGCCTGCCGTAAACCGCCTTTCCAAGCTCAGGTGCCCCTTATACGGTGCCTGTCCGGGCAAGGTTTCAGCGGGGCGGTGTCGATGAAGTACGCGTTTTCCATCCTGATCTCTGTGGCTATCGGCTTGGGTTCGGCGCAAGCCGCACCACAGCGGCTTCTGTCGCTCGACGATCTCGCGAAACTTCATGACGTCGGCGACCCGCAGCTTTCGCCGGACGCCAACTGGGTCGCCTACACGGCCGACGCCGTCGACACGGCGGAAGACAAGCGCTTCACACACCTCTGGATGACCAGGTTCGATGGCTCGCAGACCGTCCAGCTCACCGGTCGCGCCAAGGAAAGCGAGAACAAGCCGCGCTTCAGTCCGGACGGTCGATACATCGCCTTCCTGTCGCACCGCACGGATGAGAAGAAGAACGACCAGCTCTGGCTGATGGAGCGCGCCGGCGGCGAGGCGCAGAAGATCACCGACTTCAAGGGTGACATTGCAGATTACGCCTGGTCGCCGGACAGCAAGCGGATCGCGATCATTGCTACGGATCCGGATCCCGAGGATCAGGACGACAAGAAGAAGGACAAGGACGCCCCCAAGATCAAGAAGCCCATCGTCATCGATCGCTTCTATTTCATGGAAGACGTGACGGGTTACCTCCGTCACCTGCGCCCCCATCTTTACCTGCTGGATGTCGCGAGCCGGAAAGTGGACCAGATCACCAACGGCGATTTCGACGACTCGCTTCCGGCCTGGTCGCCGGATGGGAAGTCGATCGCCTTCGTCAGCAAGCGCAGCAAGGATGCCGACCGCAACGCCGACTGGAATGTCTTCGTGGTCGCCGCGCAGAAGGGCGCCGCGCCGCGCCAGGTCACGACGTACACAGGCGACGACAATTCGCCCAACCGTTACGACACCGGCTCCTATCCCGCATGGTCGCCGGACGGAAAATGGATCGCCTACTGGCAGGGTGGCGATCCCAAGCTGATCGAATATGCGATGAACAAGCTGGCTATCATTTCCGCCAGCGGCGGCCAGGCAAGAATTCTGACGCCGACGCTCGATCGCAACATCGGCATGCCGCGATGGTCGGACGACGGGAAGTGGGTCTATTTCACGGTGGAGGACGATGCCACGAACTATGTCGCGCGCGTCCCGGCAGCAGGTGGAAAGATCGATCACATCGTTGGCGGCCGCGAGGAAATTTCCGAGTACGATACGCGGCACGGCCGCTTCGCGCTGCTGAAGGCCGATCTGCAGCATCCGCCGGAAGTGTTCGCCTGGGACGGCAAGAGCGCACCGCGCCAGCTCTCCCATCAGAACGATTGGCTGAAGGATGTGAAGCTCGGTCCGGTTCAGGAGATCAAGTTCAAGAGCAAGGACGGCACCGAGGTACATGGCTTCCTGGTGAAGCCGCCGAATGCGGCCGGCGGCCATCTGCCGACGATCCTGAAGATCCATGGCGGCCCGCAATCGCAATTCACCGATGCGTTCAGCTTCGAGTGGCAGATCATCGCCGCGCACGGCTATGCCGTCGTGGCCGCCAATCCGCGCGGCAGCACGGGACGCGGGCAGAAGTACTGCGCCGCCATCTTCGCCGACTGGGGTGGACCGGATGTGCAGGATGAACTGGCTGCGGTCGATTACGCCGTGAAGTCCGGCATCGCCGATCCCAATCGTCTGGGCGTCGGCGGTTGGTCGTACGGCGGCATGCTGACCAATTACGTGATCGCCAGCGACACGCGCTTCAAGGCGGCGACGAGCGGCGCCTCGATCGCCGACATTCTCGGCGGCTACGGCAACGACCAGTATTCCTACGACTACGAGCAGGAATTGGGCGTGCCGTGGAAGAACACGGCCATCTGGATGAAGGTGTCGTTCCCCTTCCTGCACGCCGATCGCATCAAGACGCCGACATTGTTCCTGGGCGGCGATGAGGACATGAACGTGCCGCTGCACAATGGCGAGCAGATGTATCAGGCGCTGAAAAGCCTGGGCGTCGACACCCAGCTCGTGGTCTACCCAGGCCAGTATCACGGCATCACGGTGCCGAGCTACCTGAAGGACCGGCTCCAGCGCTATCTCGCCTGGTACGATGCGCATCTGAAGCGCTGAGCCGCCAGAACGAAGCTGCAATTCCCTCCCGGCCTTCGATCTGCTAGGGAACCCTTCAGTTCCAAATCCGGTGATGCCATGCCTTTGACCAATGCGCAGATGCGCGACGTGCAGAGTGTTCTCCACCCCTACACGAACCTCGTGAAATTGCGCGAGACGGGCCCGCTCGTGCTCGATCACGGCAAGGGCGTGCACGTCTATGACGACACCGGCAAGGAATACATCGACGCCATGGCCGGCCTGTGGTCGACCGCGCTCGGCTGGGGCGAGGACGTTCTCGCGGATGTCGCCGCCGCGCAGATGAAGAAGCTGGGCTTTGGTCATCTCTTCACCGGCAAGAGCCACGAGCCCGGCATCGCGCTCGCCGAAAAGCTGAAGGAGATTGCGCCGTTTCCCGTCGGCAAGGTGTTCTTCGCCAATTCCGGTTCGGAAGCGAACGACACGCAAATCAAGCTGTTCTGGTACGCGAACAACGCGCGCGGAAAGACCGAGAAGAAGAAAATCATCAGCCGCCAGAAGGCCTATCACGGCGTGACGATGGTGGCCGCGAGCCTCACGGGCTTGCCCGCCAATCACCGCAGCTGGGATCTGCCGCTGCCGTTCGTGGTCTATGCCGAGTGCCCGCATTACTATCGCAAAGGCCTCGACGGCGAGACGGAAGAACAGTTCACGGCACGCATGGCCGGCGATTTGCAAATGCTGATCGAGAAGGAAGGCCCCGAAACCATCGCGGCGATGATCGCGGAGCCGCTGCAGGGCGCCGGCGGCGTGATCCTTCCGCCCAAGGGCTATTTCCGCGAAGTCAGCCGCGTGCTGAAGAAGTACGGCATCCCGCTTATCAGCGACGAAGTGATCACTGGCTTCGGCCGCACCGGCAACTGGTTCGGCTGCCAGACCTACGACTTCCAGCCGGTGAGCATGACCGTCGCCAAGGCGTTGTCGAACGCCTACCTGCCGATCTCCGCCGTGATGCTGTCGCCAGAGATGTGCGACATCATCGAGGAGGAAAGCGGCAAGATCGGCACCTTCGGCCACGGATTCACCTACACCGGCCACCCGGTGTGTGCGGCGGTCGCACTGAAGGCGATCGAGCTCTACCAGGAGCGCAACATCGTCGAGCACGTGCGCAAGGTGGCGCCGCATTTCCAGAAACGGATCGCGAAGCTCGGCGAACATCCGCTGGTCGGCGAGACAACCGGCGTGGGACTCGTCGGCGGCATCGAACTGGTCGCCAACAAGAAGACCAAACAGAATTTCGATCCCGCCAAGCTGGTGGCGGCCACCGTGTTTAATCTGGCGCAGGAAGAAGGCGTCATCTCGCGGCCGCTGCTGGGCGACCGGCTCGCGTTTTGCCCGCCACTCGTCATCAACGATGCCGAGATCGACGAATTGTTCGATCGTTTCGAGCGCGGTCTCAATCGCGGGCTCGATTGGGTGAAGAAGGAAGGGCTTCTCGCAGGTTAAGTTCGCGCCTCTTTTGTGATCGCACAACCGGAACCCAACCGCGCGCCGCGACTTAGAGTCTGTGGCGCACATCGTGAAACCCGGTTTCCGAAGAGAAACAATTGATCGAAGGATCAAAAGGTTTTCGGCGTGCGTCGTTCGCGCGCTCAGGAGATCTGTCATGTCCGGACCATTCACGCTCGCCCCGCTTCCGTGGGCTGAAGACGCTCTCGCGCCGACGATCTCGGCGAAGACCATCGGCTTCCACTACCACAAGCATCACGCCAAATATGTCGAGACGCTGAACAAACTCGTTGCCGGAACACGCTACGCCGACATGCCGCTGGAGCAGGTGGTCCGCGCCACATCCGGCGCGAAAGACGGCAAGGATCAGCAGATCTTCAACAATGCCGGCCAGGTGTGGAATCACGATTTCTTCTGGCGTTCGCTGGCGCCCAAAGGCGGCAAGCCGTCCGGAAAGCTCAAGGAGCGCATCGAGCGCGACTTCGGAGGCGTCGCACAACTCACGGAGAAACTCGCCGAAGCCGGCAAGACCCAGTTCGGCTCCGGCTGGGCCTGGCTTTGCTCGAACAAGGGAAGGCTGAGCGTCGAGAAGACCGCAAACGCCCTCGATCCGATGGCCAAGGGAATCAACTGCCTGCTCGCCATCGATGTCTGGGAACACGCCTACTATCTCGATTACCAGAACGAGCGTCCGAAATATCTGCAGGAAGTCGTCGGCAAGCTGCTCAACTGGGAGTTCGCGGCGGAAAATCTGGAGCGCGAAGACGAACCGGTCCGTGCCGCCGCCTAGTCTTGTGCCGTCCCCGCCGTGTCCTAGAGTCGCTCCCGAACGGATATTCGGGAGCGACACATGGCCTACGGCCCTTACGAACAGA
>DATIYG010000346.1:0-2794 GCA_035517755.1 Rhizomicrobium sp.
CTCAACTGGGGCATCATGTGCTCGGCCATGGCGCCGGTGTTCTTAAGCGGCCTCGATCCCAGCATCGAGCGCGCCATGATCGCGCGGCGCGTGTCGGAAACGGAGATCGATCTGCTCAACCACATTCTGCCGCGGAGCTGAGAGATGCAGGACAAGCCGCCGCCCGATGAAATCCTTGGCGCCGTCGCCCGCCTGATGCGCGAGCTGCTGCCGCAGATGAGCGGCCGCTCCGCCTTCCTGCTGCGCGTGGCCGCCAACGCCGTCGATCTGGTGCAGCGGCAGATCGCGCTGGCCGCGACCTCCGATGACGAGGAGCGCGCGCGGCTGACCTCCCTGCTGCAACGCGACGGCGAGCTGGCCGAGCTGAATGCGGCGCTGTGCGCGGCCGTCGAGAGCCGCGAGATCGGCGGGGAGACGCCGGGGCTCGCCGAACATCTCTGGGCCACGACGCTTGCCAAGCTCGCGGTCGACCAGCCGAATTATGCGGCTTACCGCCGGCTCGCCAATCCGCCACAAAAGGACTGAAGTCATGGATTACGCATTGCCGGAGGCGCTGACCGCCTATCTCGCCGAACTGGACGATTTCATCGCGCGAGAAATCGTTCCGCTCGAACAGCAGGACGACAACATCCGCTTCTTCGATCACCGCCGCGAACATGCGCGCACCGATTGGGATGCGGGCGGCCTGCCGCGCCGCGAATGGGAATTGCTCATGCGCGAAGCCAAGCGCCGCGCCGACAAGGCCGGTCACCTGCGTTTCGCGTTGCCCAAGGAGATCGGCGGCAAGGGCGGATCCAATCTGTGGATGGCGGTGATCCGCGAGCACCTCGCCGCCAAAGGTCTCGGCCTGCACAACGATCTGCAGACGGAGCATTCCATCGTCGCCAATCATCCCCTGGCCCTGATGCTCTGGCATTTCGGCACGGACGCACAGAAGCGCGACTACCTGCCTGGCAGTCTCGATGGTTCCATACGCATCACGTTCGGGTTGACGGAACCCAACCACGGCTCCGACGCCACGCACATGGAAACCCGCGGCGTGCGTGAGACGCGCGATGGCAAAGAAGGCTGGCGCCTCAACGGCGAGAAGATGTGGACGACCGGCATGCATGTCGCCACGCATTGCGCCGTGTTCGCCCGCACGTCCGGCGCCGATGGCGATGCCCGCGGCATCACCTGTTTCCTTGTTCCGGCCAGCGATCCCGGCGTGAAGATCGAGGAATATCTGTGGACCTTCAACATGCCGACGGATCATCCGCGCGTCAGCTTCACGAATGTGTGGGTGCCGGATGCAACCGTGCTGGGGCCGCTCGAAGGCGGGCTGGCCGTGGCGCAACTCTTCGTGCACGAGAATCGCATCCGCCAGGCGGCCAGTTCGCTGGGTGCCGCCGTCTACTGCATCGAGGAAAGCGTGAAACATGCCCGCCTGCGCCGCCCGTTCGGCGAGCCGCTTGCCAACAACCAGGCCATCCAGTGGCCGCTGGTGGAGCTGGCCACGCAGGCCGAGATGCTGCGCCAGCTCATCCGCAAGACGGCCTGGGAGATGGACACGATGAGCGCGAAGGACATCGCCATCCATCTCTCCGACAAGGTGTCGATGTGCAATTACTGGGCAAATCGCCTCTGCTGCGAGGCGGCGGACCGCGCCATGCAGGTGCATGGCGGCATCGGCTATTCGCGCCACAAGCCGTTCGAGCACATTTATCGCCACCACCGGCGCTACCGCATCACGGAAGGTTCGGAGGAAATCCAGATGCGGCGCGTGGCGGGCTTCCTGTTCGGCTATATGGGTCCGCGCCGCAAGGCCTTCGAGGCGATGGAGAAGGAATACGAAGCGCAGCGTGCGGCCGGCAAATCCGACCGGGATTTGCTGATGTAGGCCTCATGAAAAGAAGGAAGTATCTCGCAACGCTCATTGTGGCATTGCTCGCTGGTTTTGGCGGTGCGGCCGCTCAACCTGCCAGGAAAGGTTGGACACCGAGCGAACAACTGGTTGCGCATGTTGATTCCCGGGCGATGCACTTCAAGCTGCCGAAGGGCTTTGGGGCGGTAAGGATCTACGACAGATATTATTGGGGCATCGTCACGAGTGACGGACACCGTTTGGTTGAAGGATTCTTCGTCTCGCCACAGGCGGAGTTTGCCGCGTGCAATGATAGGGGGCTGTATTGCTCACATCCCGCCATCGGCAGCAGCAGGCGTACGCCCGGTGAAATTCATATAGTTACGGAGACCGATGTGCCATATGCGATGGGCGGGGGATGCCTTTACGTCCATCTCGAGTTTGACGTCGAATCGAAAAAGCTGGACATCCTCTGCAACAGTCCCATGTAGAATCACCAATGACCACCATCGTCCGTTTCGCGCCCTCTCCCACCGGCCTCCTGCATGTCGGCAATGCGCGCACGGCCATGCTCAACTGGCTGTTCGCCAGGAAGGAGCACGGCAAGTTCTTCCTGCGCATCGACGACACCGACACCGAACGTGGCCGCAAGGAATACGAGGACGCGATCCTCGAGGACTTGGGTTGGCTTGGCCTCTGCCACGACATCTTCGCGCGCCAGAGCGAACGCGCCGAGGCGCACGCCCGCGCAGCGGAAAAACTGAAAGCGAGCGGCCGGCTCTATCCCGCGTATGAATCGGCCGACGAGCTGGAACGCCGCCGCAAGCGCCAGATCGCCATGCACAAGCCGCCGGTGTATGACCGCAGCAGCCTGAAGCTTTCGCCGGAAGAACGCGCCAAACTGGAAGCCGAAGGCCGCCATCCGCATTGGCGTTTCAAGCTCTCGCAGAC
>DATIYG010000347.1:0-3804 GCA_035517755.1 Rhizomicrobium sp.
GCGCTGGCAAAGTCCTTCACGGTCGCGTCCATGGGGGCGCCCCTCAACTCCGCAAGGTCGAGCCCCGCCTGCGCGCCAACCCCGACAACGATGCAAGGGATCTTCAGGCGTCTGATTAGTGCGGTGTACCGACCGAGCACCGCCTCAAATTCAGGCCGGAATGCATTTGCCATCGGCAAGACATACGCGTCGTAGCGTTCGTTGATTTCCTCCGGAGAGGCAAATTCGGGATCGTACCCGTCAATGTCGATCTGGTTTTGATGTTTGTAGAGCCCTTTGAATACGGAGTACGAAAATAGAATGTTACCGGAATTTCCGAACCCCGCACGTGAAGGCGTGTTCGCAGGCGCCGCCTGAAGGGGGGAATAGCCAGCGCGCAGGAGAATCCGCATCGAGAGTAGCTTTCGAGATCGAGATGATCGATAGCCGCTACCGGCCTGTCAATCTTCCCGTGGTTGAGGCAACCCTCACCCGTTCCTAAACTGGGCTCCGCACAATCGAGGACAGCAGCTGCGATGAATACTCCCGAGCAACCGGCGAACCACACCCGATACGATAGATATCCGGATATCTTCCGCGTCGCACGGCAAGCTGCCGGGGCGCAGCCTCAGCACGTCCTCTCGTTCGGTTGCTCAACGGGCGAGGAGCCTCAGACGCTCGCGGAAAAATACTTTCCCCAATCGCGGATCCTGGGCGTCGATACGTCTCGAGCCGTACTCGACAAGGCGAGGGCGCTGACCGCCCATCTGGCGAACGTGACGATCGCGGCCAGCAAGGCCGCCGCGATCGCCGCATCCGCTCCCTACGATGTGGTCTTCGCGATGAGCGTGCTCTGCCGCAATCCCGCGCCGAAGGATTGGAAGGACTTTCCCTTCGAACGTTTTGAGAGCCGGGTGTCGGAGCTCGCGCAGTGGCTTCGGTCGGGCGGCGTCTTCGTGCTCGTCAATGCGAACTACAATTTGACGCAGTCGCGCTTGATCAGGCTGTTCGATCTTGTCGCGAGCCCCGACATGGAGGTGCCGCGCCAGGTCTGGAAACTCGCGCCAGACGGACGGGTGCTGGAGAAGCCCGGCGGCGGACTTCTTCAGGACAAGGCAGCGACGGATTGCATCTTCCGCAAACGGGAGACGCCCTGGCCTGAGGGGTCCGATATCCCGTTGAGGATTGTGTCGCCGCAGGGCGCAGATCTCGTCACGCTCTGGCTGAACTTTCCGGACCGGACATAAAAAATCTCCGGACGATTGCTCGTCCGGAGATTTGTTACGTCTGAGTCGGGTCAGAACGGTCCGACGATCGTCAGCGTCGGTCCGGAGCCGGTCGGGTTGTTGAAGAACGCGTTGCCGCCGGTCGAGTCGACCGTGCCGCCAGTGACCGCTTTCACGCCCGTGGTCGAGCTGTCGAACAGGATCGAACCGCCGATGTGCTGCACCGCCATGCTGCCATTGGCGTTGAGGCCGATGGGGTTGTGGGCGATGGTCGTGCGCTGGATCGTGATCGTGTTGGCGACGTTGCTGGCGCCGGTAACGGCCGCAATGCCGGCATTCTGATTGCTGTTCATCTCGCTGTCGGCGACCGTGGTGTTCACGGAGCCGCCGCTCATGCCCGTGGTGTCGACACGCAGGCCGAACCCGTTGTTAGAGGACTGCGTGTTGTTGATCGTTACATTCACAGTCGGATTTCCGGAAGGCAGCACGAAGATGCCGCCGCCGGTGCCGCCCAGAGGTCCATTGGTCACGATCGAGCTGTTCCGGATCAAGAGGTTCGCGGTGCCGGATGACGGGTTGAATTGCACGCCGTAGCCGTTGGGGGCGCCGCCGGTGAAGTTGCGGATCGTGCAATTGTCGATGATCAGCGTACGGCCGGCGACGAAGCGCACGCCGTTCAGGCTGTTGGAGCCGACCGGCCCGCCGTCGATCTGCAAGCCGCGCAGAATGACAACGCAGTTCGGATCGGTTGAGCAGTTGACGGTGACGCCGTTGGTGCCGGCGACCAGGATGCCGCCTTCACCCACGCCCTCATCAGCGAGCGTGATTGCTTTGGTTACGGTGACGGCGCCAAATCCGCCCGGGTCGAGCGTATCGATCTCGCCGCCCGCGGCCGTCTTGGAGATCGCGCCCGGGAACGTCTTGCAGGGCGCCGTGCGTGAGCATGGATTGACGTCGTCGCCGACGCCCGAAATCCACGTGCGAGTGGCTTGAGCTTGAGCTGCATGCGGCGCGAGGAAAAGTGCCGTGCAGGCAAGCGCAAATGCAATGCCGAGAAATTTCATCATCCCCTCCTGAAGCTGGCGGCCGAATAGGCAGGACGCCCCACCGCCATGGCCAAAAGATTTATCTGTGGTTGAGTAAAATGCAAGACCAAGTTCGTGACAGTTGCTATATCCGCGCGCAATCCTGCCGTCTATTCCCGCGCTGTCTTTTCCTCCAGACCCGAACGGCAGGCTCTTGCTTCGAGTGCCGAATAGGCCTCATCCGGCCTCAGTCCACAGGCCGCCCACAAGACGAGCAGATGGTAGAGTAGATCGGCAGATTCCGATGCGAGTGCAGCCTTGTCCTGCGCAACGGCCGCCAGTGCCGTTTCCACACCCTCCTCGCCGACCTTCTTGGCGATCTTCAACGGCCCTTGGGCGAGCAGCTTTGCAGTGTACGATTTGGAAGGATCGGCGGTCTTGCGTTGCTCAATCAACGCGAACAGGCGGTCCAGCGGATGGGATGTGTTCATCGCGTTTTGTCCTTCGCATTCAGTAGGGACTCACGTCGCGCCACTCTCAAGACCCGATGCAAAATTAATCTGTGTTCATGGAGGGAAGCTCCGGGCTTGTCACGAGCTTCGGGATGGGCATGGTTGCGCATCGCGTTATCCAGGGGATTTTCCAGTATGCGTAAAGCACTCATGATTGGTTTGGTCACGGCCGGATGGGCAAGCCTTCTTCCTGCAATGGCGGCGGACGTGCACGATCCGGCCGGCGAAAAGGCCATGCACGATTACGTGCTGACGATGTCGAAGGTGAAGGCCTATGACGCCGCCAGCAGCGCCGCGACGGCTGCGCTGAAGGCGGATTCCTCGTTGAAGGCCGAAGCAGACAAATCGAGCAACGAACCGGACAAGACGTTCGCCGATATCAAGGCGAAGTTCATGCATCATCCGCGGCTGATGGCCTTCTACGCGAAACAGGGCCTGACGGCAGACGATGCCGTGCTCGTTCCCCTGACGCTGATGAGCGCCTGCACGGTCGCCCAATACCCGCAAATCGCCGCTAAAATGGCGAGCACGGTTTCGCCGGGGCAAGTCGCGTTCTGCAAGCAGAACATGGCAACCCTGAAGACGATGAAGTTCTTCAGCGGCGGTGGCGAATAATCGGTACGACTAACCCCGGGAAGGCCGGCCAAACCGGGTGGCCGGCTTCTTCTTCCCCCGGGCCTTGGCACCGATTTCCTTGAGCTTGACCGCCTGGCGGATCGATAGGGATGCGCCGGCCGCACCCTTCTCCGGATCGCGAAACGCGCGGCCAAAGGATTCCACCCGGCCTTCGACCGAGCCGAGAAACTCGCCTTCCCAATCGGACAAGGTGATCCCGCTATGCTCCGCGGCGCGTTTGGCGCGGCTCAACGCGTTGAGCGCCGCGCGCTTTGCCTTCTCACGCTGGTCCGGCAATGACTTTCGCTTCATTCGAATCGACGTCCGACAACAAATGATGGCGATATCACTGCGCCGCCGGCGATGCTTGTCGCAATTGTGGCAGGCCTGCCGCAATACCACCCAATTCTAGGCATTAACGATAAGTTTACTACGTTGAATGCTCGC
>DATIYG010000348.1:0-9143 GCA_035517755.1 Rhizomicrobium sp.
GGGTCTGTTCACCTGGCCCGCTAATCCGGAAATGGTAAATCACATCGAATGGGCCGTCCTCGGCGGCTGGGCCGCAGCGCTCGGCGCCTCGCTCGTCTGGTTCGCCCGCTGGCGGCTGCAATAGCGCCGCTCTGAAATGCGCGTATCGCCTCGCTGTCACGGAGTCGTGACCGCCCGCGCTTTTGCCGCTGCCCGACCCGCCCTGCTACCCTGAACGCACGAGGCTGGGGACGTGCTCATGAAACTAATTTTGCTTGTCGCCGGTACACTTCTTGTGCTGTTCGAAATTCACTGGATCGGACAAGGTACCGGTACGTTCATCTGGCCGGCCAATCCCGTGATGGATAGCCATATCGAGTGGGCTTATTACGGCGCCGTTGCCGTGGTGGCCGGTGCGGCACTGATCTGGGTTTCGCGGAGGCGGACGAGCTGATTTGCGCGTACTTCAACTCGTCGTCCTCCTTGCGCTGCTCGCGGTTCTCCTGTCCGCAGCGTTGAGCGGATTGCGCAGTGGAAAAATCCGCCTCCGCGGTGGAGCGCTCATCACCCGGGCCGGGAACCCGATGATGTTCTGGGCGAGTATCGCGGCATCGCTCTTCTTCGTCGTCGTTTTGGTGATCGCATACACATTCTCGTTCTCGCATCCGATGTTCGCAAAATAGTTTGGCGGAAATCCGGAACTTTGCCGGCTGGCCGGCGAGCGAACGCTTGCCGCCAGGAACGACTCTTTGATAGAAGGCACCTGTCGCGCGACTGGCGAGAAGATGGATCACCATCGGGGAGCGCGGCGCCAAACCGCCGATCGCCTGGGCGGCCGATCCGAGAGGACCGGCTCATCTTCCAACGAGGGAGACGCCCATGGACGCCCACCGCCGCCAGCTCGAAGCCTACGATCCCGATATCGCCGCTGCGATCGCATCGGAGGAACGACGCCAGGTCGAAGGAGTCGAGATGATTCCTTCGGAGAACTACACCTATCCCGAAGTGCTTGCCGCGCTCGGCTCGGTGCTCACCAACAAATATTCCGAGGGCTACCCGGGCCGGCGCTATTATGGCGGCCAGGAATTCACCGACCGCATCGAGAATCTGGCGCGCGAGCGCGCCTGCTCGATCTTCCGCGCCGAGCATGCGAACGTCCAGCCGCTCTCCGGCTCGCCGATGAACCAGGCCGTCTATTTCGCCTTCCTCGATCCGGGCGACACGGTGCTGGCGATGGATCTCTCCCATGGCGGGCACCTGACGCACGGCGCGCCGGTCTCGCATATGGGAAAGGTGTTCAATTTCGTGCGCTACAAGAGCGCGCCGCACCAGGGCGGTGCGATCGACTTCGAGTCGCTGATGCGGGCGGCGAAGGAGACGCGCCCGAAAATGGTGCTGTGCGGCTATTCCTCCTATCCCCGCGACTATGACTACGCCGCGTTCAAAAGGGTCGCCGACGAAGTCGGTGCGCTGACCATGGCGGACATCTCGCACATCGGCGGCCTCGTCGCCGCCGGCGTCATGCGCAATCCGTTCGACTCCGGGTTCGACGTCGTGACCACGACGACCCACAAATCGCTGCGCGGGCCGCGCGGCGGCCTGATCCTGTGCCGGAAGGAACATGCCAGGAAGATCGATCCGGCCGTGTTCCCCGGACTCCAGGGCGGTCCGCACATGAACAATGTCGCGGGCGCCGCGATCACCTTCAAGAAGGCCGCGGAGCCGGCCTTCCGCGCCTATGCCGAAGCGATCCTGCGCAATGCGCGGGCGCTCGCCGCGGCGCTGATGGCGGAAGGGGCGAAGCTGATCACCGACGGCACGGACAATCATCTGCTGGTGATCGACACGGTGGCGAGCTTCGGCCTGGACGGCCGCGCCGCCGAGGAAGCGCTCGACCGTATCGGCATCACCACCAACAAGCAGATCATCCCCGACGATCCGCGCCCGCCGCTGCGGCCGAGCGGCATCCGCCTCGGCACGCCGGCCTGCACGACCCGCGGCATGGATGAGGACGACATGCGCCGCCTTGCGGGATGGATGGTGCAGACCTTGCGTGCGCCCGACGATGCCGCGCTCACCGAGCGCACGCACCGTGAGGTGACCGCCCTGTGCCGCCGTCACCCGGTTCCGGGGATCGCTTAGCCCGCCAGTTCGGCCACCGGACGATCAGTAACTGAACCAGACGCCCAATGCGCGACGCCGCGGATCAGGGTTTGGCTGGCGCCGCCGGCGCGGCGGGTGCTGCCGGCGCGGCGGGTGCCGCCGGTTGCGTTCCCGCAGGTCCCGGGCCGCGATCCCAATGATGCATCCAGCCGGGGCCGCGGTCGCCATCGTGCATCATCTCCATGCCGAACGGCTTTCCGCCGAACATCGGCATCGTGGCGACGGCAACGACCGAGAGGATGGCGAGCAGGAACACCCACAAGCCCAGCACCCGGCCGATCAAGGCGACGACGCCTTCGACTTTGGCGGCGGTCCAAAGCAACGCATAGCCGACGATGGCCAACACCGTGGCGTGCAGGACGGCTCCGATCAAGATATGCATGCTTCCCCCTTACGATCCGTGTACGGATGTTCTGCTTCAAGCCGCCATTCTATCACGGCGTCTGCGCGTGAAGCGCGCGCCGTTCGGCGCAACGACGTAAAATTTAGGCTGGGCTTACGCGACCAGCGCGACGGCCCATTTGGCAAAGCCTTGCCACAGCGCCGTCGCGGAAAACCAGTCGCGGACGGGGCCGTAGGCGAGGAACGCCAGTCCGCCCCACAACGTCGCCGGATGCAGCCGGCGCAGCGCGTGAACATCCCACGCGATGAGCGGCACGAGCAGCAACGCCGTCACGGCAAAGGCGGCCTGCTGGCTTGCCGCGATAAAATCGATCGGCCAGCGCGACACGCCCGCCTCGGCAAGCACGATCGTCGCCAGCAGCATGAGGCGCTTGTGGGTCTGCGGCGACTTGCGCCAACGGAGTCCGAACGCGGCGAAAGCGGCGAACATCCCAACCATCCACAGCAGCATTCCCAGATAGTGCAGCGGCGGGTCGAGGACGCCCGTGAAACCGGTCGGCCGGTGTGCGGCGACGAGTGCGCCATACGCGCCGATCACCACCATCAGCGGAATAAGGACGTAGCCGGCCGTGCCGAGCGTCCGGTGCCAGGCCAGATTGCCGGAGGCGATCAGCGTGATCTGCGCGATGAACAGGGCGATCCAGGTAAAGAAGATCGCGCCATGGACGTAGAAGAGCGGTTCGTGCGCGGCCTCCACGTTGGGAAAGAGCGGCCGCAGGAAGACGCTCTGCGAAAAGCCCGAGAAGATGATCAAGAAGATCGTGCCCGCCATCGACAGGAAGAAGACGCGTTCGGCCGTCAGAACCGGCCGCGCATACGTTGTGTCGCTCATCTGAATCGCCCCCGAGTCCAGGGCGCCGAGCCTGCCATCGTCCGCAGCGAAGGTCGATGCGCGGCCCGTGGCGAGGCCTCCGAAGAATGCCCAAATTGGGTGGCTAGGCGGTTTCCTTCGCGCCAAGAGCGTTTCGACCGCGCCCCAGCCGGCGCACGTAGCCGGGAAACAGCCGCGCGATCCAGTTGAGCCGGCTGCCCTGCGCGCCGACCACATGCTCGAGCCGGCTGGAATGAACGGCGTTCCAGATCACGTTCGCGCTCTCCGCCACAGGATAGACGGTGATGCCGCGCGCCCGTGCGGCATCCGCGAAAGTGATATTGGTCCCCGGAACGGCGAAGGCGAGGATCGGCGTATCGATGAACCACGGCATGATGCATTTGACGCCGACGCCGAAACGCGCGAACTCGGCGTCGAGCGATTGCGACAGGCCGCGCACGGCGAACTTGGTCGCGCTGTAGATCGCCGACTGCGGCCCTCCATAGATGGCTGCGCAAGACGCGACGTTGACGAGCTGGGATCCCGGATTCTTGCGCAGGTAGCCGATCCCGGCGCGCGCGCCGTTGATCACGCCCCTGAGGTTGATGTCGAGCATGCGGTCGACGTCCGCGTCTTTCATCTCGTCGAAATTGCCGCCGGCCGCGACGCCGGCATTGTTCACAAGGACGTCGAGCCTGCCGCCGGCCGCGGTCGTGAACACAGACAGCGCGTCGTCCCAGGCGGCGCGGTCGCGGACGTCGAGGAGATAGGTCGCGCCGCTGTCCCGTCCGATCGCCTCCAGCGCCGCCTTCAGACCGGCCGCGTTGATGTCCGCGAGGCCGACAAACCAGCCTTTTTGGGCGAACAGCTTGGCCGTGGCGAGGCCGATTCCGCTCGCCGCGCCTGTGATAAAAATGGATTTTCGCATATCTGTCCCACCTTCCCGCTTCCGCGACATTATGTACGCACCGGGCCTGTACTTACGCCACCCCTAGCGCCCTTCCGTCAGTTGGGCCATGTTTGGGCCAATCCATAATTTCTAAGGGGAAGGAAGACCCATGAGTAGAGAAGCCGTCATCGTTTCATATGCCCGCACCGGCCTCGCCAAGTCCGCCCGCGGCGGATTCAACATCACGCCGACCATGTCCATGGCGGCGCACGCTGTGAAGCACGCGGTCGAACGCTCCAAGCTCGACAAGGACGTCATCGAAGATTGCTACATGGGCAACTGCGCGCACGGCGCCGGCAATATCGGCCGCCAGGCTGCCCTGCTCGCCGGCCTGCCGGTTTCGACGGCGGGGGTTTCGATAAACCGCTTCTGCTCCTCGGGACTGCAGTCGATCGCAATGGCGGCCAACTCGATCCGCGGCGATCTTGCGGAGTGCCTTGTCGCCGGCGGGGTAGAGTCAATTTCCATTCCAAATCCCGGAGCGGGCCCGAACAATGTCGACAAGAAACTGGTCGAGGAATATCCGGCGATCTTCATGCCGATGATTGACACGGCGGACATCGTAGCCAAGCGCTATAAAGTCAGCCGCGAATATCAGGACGAATATTCGCTCGAGTCCCAGCGCCGCATGGCCGCCGCGCAGCAGGCCGGCAAATTCAAGGACGAAATCGTGCCGATGAAGACCAAGATGAAGAAGGTCAACAAGGACACGAAGGAAGAGACGATCGTCGACTACACGGTCGACCGCGACGAGTGCAATCGTCCGGACACGACGCTCGAAGGACTCGCGGCACTGCAGCCGGTCAAGGGACCGGGCAACTTCATCACAGCCGGTAACGCAAGCCAACTCTCCGATGGCGCGGCCGCGGTAGTGCTGATGGAAGCCAAAGCTGCCGAGAAGGCTGGCCTCAACCCGATGGGCCGCTTCATGGGCTGGACGGCCGCCGGTTGTCAGCCGGATGAAATGGGCATCGGTCCGGTGTTTGCCGTGCCGCGCCTGCTCGAGCGCTTCGGTCTCAAGGTCGACGACATCGATCTTTGGGAACTGAACGAAGCATTTGCGAGCCAGTGCCTATACAGTCGCGATCAGCTCCACATCGACCCGGCCAAGTACAACGTGAACGGTGGATCGATCGCCATCGGTCATCCTTTCGGCATGACCGGCGCGCGCCTGACCGGCCACGTCCTCCAGGAAGGCCGCCGGCGCGGAAACGTGAAGTACGCGGTCGTCACGATGTGCATCGGTGGCGGCCAGGGCGGTGCGGGCCTGTTCGAAGTGTTCAACTAGTCCAAGCGCACGTCCAACGAAACAGGGCCGGAGGCGAACGTCTCCGGCCCTTTTTCTTTGTCTGCGGCGGCGGGAAGAACTAGCCTGTCGCGCGATGAGCAAGATCACGATCAACCGCGCGCCGGTTCTCTCGCTCTGGGCGTTCGTCGTGGCGCGGCGGCTTGGACACTCGAAAGACACCGCGCTGACGCTGGCCAAGGCCATCGCGGGCATGAGCGCGTATGCCAAGGCGAAATCGCTGGGTCTTGCCGAGGAACGCGAACCCGGCAAGAAAAAAGAAAAGCCGGAACATGCGCCCTTCATCGTCTTCATGGGGCGCCGGATTCCGGTCGCGGCGTCGCCCTCCGGACCGCTCGCGCTGGCGCGCGGCAAGCCCATCCAGCCGAAATCGGTCGAGCGCTACCTTGCGGCGAAATTCGGCGAGCACGAAGCGGCCGCGATCTCGGCGATGTCCAAGCTCGCCCGTTCGCGCACGCCGGCAAAGCTCGCCGTCGAAGCATTCCATCTCTACGAGGCGTTCCGCCCTTCCATTCCTGCCGGCGTCACGGGCTGGGGCAAGGCGGGCGTGCTCGACCTCAGGAAGATCGAGAACCTGGCGACGCAGAAGAAACGCGCGGCAACCTGACGGCGCGGCAATCTTGCGGCGCACGCCGCGACCTGTGAAGCTTGGAGGCCAGGGAGGGCCGATCCATGCGCTTCGGAATATTCTACGAACACCAGCTGCCAAAACCCTGGAACGAAGGCGACGAGGCGCGGCTGTTCCACGAAGCGCTCGAGCAGGTCGTGCTCGCGGACAAGCTCGGATACGACTATGCGTGGGAAGTGGAGCACCACTTCCTCGAGGAATATTCGCACTCCTCCGCGCCGGAAGTGTTCCTCTCGGCCTGCGCCGCGCTCACCAGGAACATCCGCGTCGGCCACGGCATCCGCCAGGTGATCCCGAACTACAACCACCCGGCGCGCACGGCCGAAGGTCTGGCGACGCTCGACATCATTTCCAAGGGCCGTCTGGATTTCGGCATCGGCGAAGGCGCGACGCGTCTCGAGCTCGGCGGGTTCGGCATCCCCGCCAAGGAAAAGCGGGCGATGTGCCTGGAGGCGGCCGAACAGATCGCCAACATGATGGTGATGGAGCCCTATCCCGGATACCAGGGGAAGAGCTTCTCGTTCCCGTGCCGCAACGTGCTTCCCAAGCCCTGGCAAAAACCGCATCCGCCGATGTGGATGGCCTGCACCAATCGCGACACGATCAAGGTGGCTGCGGCGAACGGAATCGGCGCGCTCGCCTTCTCCTTCGTCGATCCCGACGAAGCGCGGAACTGGGCGAACATCTATTACGGCATCATCAAGTCCGATCAATGCGTGCCGATCGGGCACAGCGTGAACGCCAACATCGCGATGGTCTCGAACTTCTCGGTGCATCGCGACCGTGCCGAAGCCATCCGCCGCGGTCAGGAAGGCTTCGAGTTCTTCGGCTATGCGGTCAACGCGCTCGTCGCGCACGACGTGCTGCCAGGCCGTTCGCAGCTTTTCGCCGACTTTCAGAAATCGCGGGCACGCCAGGACGACGAGATCATCGCCGCGGTGAAGGGCGCCGCGCGCAACGCCAACGGCATCGGGACGCCGTCCGACATTCGCGACCATATTCGCGGCTTCCAGGAAGCCGGAGTCGACCAGGTGATCTTCCTGCAGCAGGCCGGGCGCAACAAGCATGAGCACATCTGCGAGTCGCTCGAACTCTTTGCCGCGGAGGTGATGGGCGAGTTCAAGGCCGAAGTCGCGGCGCGCGAGAGCAGGAAGGCGGTGGAGCTGGCGCCCTTCATCGCGGCGGCGATGGCGCGCAAGAAATTCATGAAGCCGCTGTCCGACGACGAAATCCCGGTGGTGAAGGCATCCGTCCAGCGCGCCCAGATCAACGCGGAGTCGCGCTGAAGCGCCTATTGCGAAGAATTATGCACCGCGCGGCGCGAAAACGAGTCAATACTTGGTCTCGATCGTCCGTGCGGGGACGCGTACACGATGAGCGATGGCGAAAATACGTTGGAGTACCGCGTGGCGTGGCGCGCGGACGATGCGGCCTGCGAGCGGGACGCCGAGCTTTTCTGGCTGGAGATGAAGAATCTCCCGTCCGGCGCGGATGCGGAAAAGCGAGCGAAGGAACTGTGCATCCTCGTCTATGACGCGGGACGGCTGATTGCGGTGTCGACCGCCGGGTTACGGCACATCGGCTTTCTCGGCGCGCGCCTAGCGATGTTCCGCTGCACGATCGCGCGCGACTATCGCGGGCACAATCTTTCCTACGACCTGATGACCCGGGCGCGCCAGGTGCTCGAAGCGTGGTCGCTCGCGCATCCCGAGGACGAAGTGATGGGCATGGCGACTATCGCGCAGACGAAGGATGCGTTCCTCGGCGACGGCCCGGGCGTATTCAAGGGCTCGGGTCTGACGTTCATCGGCTGGACGGCGAACGGCGAGCGCATGCGCGTCGCCTGGTTCGAACAGGCGCGCATTCCGCGCTCGCCTCCCGAAGGCGCGCGAAAACCCTGATCCTCTACTTCGCGAGCGCGTCGTAGCTCAGCCTTTGGAACATCGGCAGCGCCAGACGTCCGCCCATACGCTGCCCCGCCGCCAGGTTCGCCAGCGCGCCCGGCTCGAGCGGCATCGAATTCTGGATCAGATAGATCAGGATCAGATCGTTCTCCGGATCCGCCTGCCACCAGGTGCCGAACGCGCCGGGCCAGCCGAACGATCCGACGCCGCCCATGCCGAGGAAACCGAGCTTTTCCGGCGCGTCGATCACCGAAACGCCGAGGCCGAAACCCATGCCGTCCCACATCGGGATGGAGCCGAGGAACGGAATTGCGCGCTGCGCGGGCGTCAGACGGTTGGTGCACATCAGCTCGATCGTCGTCGTCGCGGCGAGACGCGTCCCGCCGATCGCGCCACGGTTCAGCATCATCCGGGCGAATTGCAGATAGTCGTCGGCGGTCGAAATCAGCCCGCCGCCGCCGCCGCAATAGTCGGGCGGCGTGTCGTACTGGTTGAACGGTACGGGCTCGAGCACGTTCTTCTGTTCGTTCATCCGGTAGACAACCGCGGCGCGGTGGCGTTTTTCCGGCGGCACGTAGAAATCGGTGTCGTTCATGCCGAGCGGCCCGAAAATCCGCTTCATCAGGAAATCTCGGAACGGCATGCCCGCGATGCGCCCGACGATGAAGCCGAGCACGTCGGTCGAATGGCTGTAATGGAACCGTTCGCCGGGCTGATAGAGCAGCGGCATGCTCGCGAGCCGCGCCATCCAGTCGTCCGGCGTCATCCTGCTGTTGAGCACGTCGCCGAGCACGCGCTGATATTCGTGCGCGATCGGTCCGAGCGAACTGAAGCCATAGGCCAGCCCCGACCGGTGCGTGAACAAATCGTCAAAGGTGATGTCGCGCGCCGCCGGCTCGGTGGCGTCCAGCGGGCCCTGTGCATCCTTGAGCACGCGCATGTTCCGGAATTCCGGCGCCCATTTGACGATCGGGTCCTCGAGCTTGAATTTGCCCTCCTCC
>DATIYG010000349.1:0-2436 GCA_035517755.1 Rhizomicrobium sp.
GGCCGGGAAAGCTGTCGGCCATCTGCAGAGACGCGACCTGCGTCACCGTGCAATTGTCCGCCGATGCCGGCGTCGCCAGGCCCCCCGCAAGCACAAGCAACGCCGATAGGAAACGCCAACAACTCATTCCGGCGCTTTCGAATAGCTCTTCGCCCGCATGGTGACCAGTTCTTCCGCCGCGGTCGGATGCAGAGCGACCACGTTGTCGAAATCCGCCTTGGTTGCGCCCATCTTCAGCGCCACGGCGGCCATCTGGACGATCTCGGCCGCATCGAATCCGAACACGTGGCAGCCGAGCACCTTGTCCGTCTTCGAATCCACGACCAGCTTGAACTGCGCGCGCGTTTCCCGTCCCGACAGCGTGTGCTTCAGCGGCTTGAAGGTGGATTTGTAGACATCGATCGCGTGGCCGGCTTCCAGCGCTCCTGCTTCCGTCATTCCGACGGCGGAAATCTCCGGCCGGCTGAACACGGCCGTCGGGACCAGATGATGATCGACCGGCGTGGGCTTGCCCTCGACAACCGTCTTCACGAAACACATGGCGTCGTGGATGGCGACAGGCGTGAGCTGCATCCGGTTGGTGACGTCACCGATGGCGTAGATGCTTGGCACGCTGGTACGCGAATAGTGGTCGACCTTCACCTCGCCCTTTGCGCCCAACGTCATGCCCGCCTTCTCCAGCCCGAGCCCGTCCGTGTTGGGGCGGCGGCCGATGGCGAGCATGACCTCGTCGGCCTCGATCACTTCATTGTGGTCGGTGAAAGCGAACAGCGTGCCGTCGCGCCTGTCGATCCGCTTGAGATTGCGGTTAACGAGAACGCGCAGGCCGTTCTTCCGCATCTCGGCGGTCAGGCAGTCGCGCATGTCGTCATCGAAGCCGCGCAGAACCTTTTCGCCCCGGTAGATGAGCGTGGTGTCGCAGCCGAGCCCGTGGAAGATGTGCGCGAATTCCACCGCAATGTAGCCGCCGCCGACCACGATGACGCGGCGCGGCAGGCGCTTCAGATGGAACGCTTCGTTCGACGAGATCGTGTGCTCGACGCCGGGAATATCGAGGCCATCATGCGAAGGCCTGCCGCCCACGGCGATCAGGATGTTTTCGGCCGTGACCGTGCGGCCATATTTCTTCAGATGGATGGTGTGCGGGCCCTGCAGTTCGGCGCGGTCATACACAATCTCCACCCCGGCCTTCTTGACGTTCTGCGTATAGAGATCGGAGAGCCGTGCGATCTCCTTGTCCTTGTTGGCGACAAGGACTTCCCAGTCGAAATGCTTCTCCGGCACCGTCCAGCCGAAGCCGGCGGCGTCCTCGAAGTCTTCGCCATATTGCGAGGCATAGACGAACAGCTTCTTCGGAATGCAGCCGCGGATCACGCAGGTGCCGCCGAACTGGTATTCCTCGGCAATGGCGACGCGCTTGCCCGCGAGCGCCGCCAGACGGCTGGCGCGCACGCCACCGGAACCGCCGCCGATGACGAAAAGATCGAAATCGTACGCAGCCATCAGGATTTCCGTTCAATGATGTCGATGTTGTCGACGGTGTGCGCGATGACGAGCGTCGTGGCCAGGTCGATGAACAGGCCGTGCTCGACCACCCCGGTGATGGATTTCAGCGCGCTGCCAAGGTCGCGCGCATTGTGGATGGCGGCCAGCTTGCAATCGTAGATGACGTTGCCGCCGTCGGTGCGAAAGGGAACAGCATCCGCCATGCGCAGCGCGACGCCGATATTGCTGTAGCCGAGATCGCTCAGGCATTCCGCAAGCCGCTTCCGCGTGACAGCGTGACCGAATTCGGTCACCTCGACCGGCAACGGATACTTGCCGAGCCGCGCCACCAGCTTCGATCCGTCCGCGATCACGACCATCCGGCGCGAGGCGCTCGCCACGATCTTCTCGCGCAGCAGCGCGCCGCCGCCACCCTTGATGAGACAGAGATCGCGGTCGGCCTCGTCGGCGCCGTCGATGGTGACATCGAGCGGCGCCAGCTGCTCCAGCGGCACAATGGGGATGCCCAGATTCTTCGCCTTGATGGCCGTGCGCTCGGAGGTGGCGGCGCCCGTGATGTTGAGCCCGCCCTTCACGCGCGGCGCCAGCACGTCGAGGAAGGCTTCCGCGGTCGAGCCGGTGCCCAGCCCCACTTTCATGCCGCTCTCGACGAAGTCGAGCGCGCGGGCCGCCGCGGCACGTTTCAAGAGGGCCGGATCGGATTCGGTCATGCCTCAATCTTATCAGAGACTCATTCTGCGGCCAGCCGTTGCCGCAACTCTCGAATTGCGCGCCATTCCCTCGCATCCCCATCCACTGGCGTGATGACGTCGCGCAGCGGCAGGACGTCGGGAACCTGAATGTCCCACGCAAAGCCCACCCGTTCGAGAAGCTTCACAAAACCGAAACCGATGTCGATCTGTCCGGGATAAAGGCCATGACGCGCAGACG
>DATIYG010000350.1:0-4841 GCA_035517755.1 Rhizomicrobium sp.
TCGCCCATCAGGAACACGTCCGGATCGCGGCGCATCTCTTCGGCCATCGCGTCGCGCAACGCGTCGCGCACGGTGATGCTGACCGTCTCGGTACCGGCGGGGAATTCCTCCTGTGCGGCTTCCTGCTGATGTCCGGCCAGAACATGCGCCGGCTGCTCGCGCTTCTGTGGCGGTTTGCCGACCCGCTCTGCAGGCTCCCCGGCTTCCGCTTCGGCCGGCCGCTTCTCCTGCAACGACACTTCGGGTTTCTTCGGCGGTGCGTTCGCAGCCGGTTTCGCGGGTTTCGCGGCAGCGGTTTCGCCGTCGACAAGAAGTTCGGCGATCGGCTCGTTCACCTTCACGCCTTCGGTGCCCTCCGGCACGAGAATTTTTCCGATGCGGCCTTCGTCCACCGCTTCGAATTCCATCGTCGCCTTGTCGGTCTCGATCTCGGCGAGGATGTCGCCGGAGCGGACGTCATCGCCTTCCTTGACAAGCCACTTGGCGAGCTTGCCCTCTTCCATCGTGGGCGACAGCGCTGGCATGAGGATTTGGGTGCTCATGTCAGGCGGTCACGTCCGTGTAGAGTTCGCTGACATCCGGCTCGGGACTTTCGGTCGCGAATTCCGCAGCGTTGGTGGCGATCTGGCGGATCTCCTTGTCCATTGCCTTGAGCTCTTCCTCGCTCGCCAATCCCTGCTGGATCAGCCGCTGGCCGAAATGCTCGATGGGATCGCGCTTCTCGCGCACCTCCTGCACTTCCTCGCGCGTGCGATACTTCGCCGGATCGGACATCGAGTGGCCGCGATAGCGGTACGTCTTCATCTCGAGGATCATCGGCCCTTTGCCGGAGCGTGCATATTCGAGTGCCTTCAATCCCGCAGCGCGCACCGCCTGCACATCCATGCCGTCGACCTGTTCGCCGGGAATGTCGAACGAGGCGCCCCGCTTGTAGAGTTCCGTTTCGGCCGAGGAGCGCGCCACGCTCGTGCCCATGGCGTACTGGTTGTTCTCGATCACATAGACGACCGGCAGCTTCCACAGCTCGGCCATGTTGAAGCTTTCGTAGACCTGGCCCTGGTTCGCGGCGCCGTCGCCGAAATAGGTGACGCACACCGCACCGTTCTTCTTGTACTTGTTGGAGAAGGCCAGCCCCGTACCGATCGGCACCTGCGCGCCCACGATCCCGTGGCCGCCATAGAAGTGCTGCTCGACGCTGAACATGTGCATCGAGCCGCCCTTGCCTTTTGAGTAGCCGGTGGCGCGGCCGGTGAGTTCTGCCATCACGCCCTTGGGATCCATGCCGGTCGCCAGCATGTGGCCGTGGTCGCGATAGGCGGTGATGACCTGGTCGCCGGGCTTCAGCGCCGCCTGCATGCCGACGACCACGGCTTCCTGCCCGATGTAAAGGTGACAGAAGCCGCCGATCAGCCCCATGCCATAAAGCTGGCCCGCCCGCTCCTCGAACCGGCGGATGAGGAGCATGTCGCGATAGAGCTTGCGGGCGAACTCCGCATCAGCATCGGGACTTGCGTCCTGTTTTCTGGCCGGCTCGGCCATTCCTGGCTCCTATCCCCCAACGGAAGCGGCGTTTTGGCAAGGGGTCGCGACTTTGGCAAGCACCGCCCGCAGGGCGGAAATGCGCAAACGGCGAAAGGGTTTAGCGGCGGTCGTTGCGACGGACCGAGACCTCGCCGGCGCGGGCACTCAGGTTCTGATCGCGACGAAGCTCTTCCACGATGTCCGGATCGCCCTGGCTCAGCAGCACCACGCGATGCTGAAGCTGCAGCCGGGATTGCTGGGCCGATGCGAGGCTTGCCTGCTGTGCGGCAAGGTCGTGGCGCGCATCGGCCAGCGCCATCAGCCCGCGCGGACCGAAAATCGTGAAGTAGCCGAAATACGCGATGGTGGCGGCGCAGATGGCCGGAAACACCAGCATTCCCACCGTTCGCGCGACGCTTCGCCTGATTCGCATCCCCTGAACGAATCACGACTGATTCGCTGTGGTCAAGCGAAATTGCGTTAACGGCGGTGGGTGTTCAGGGATGACAAGACGGGACCTGGATTGATCGTCTAGCGATATTTCTTGACATCAGGGCGGACTGAACGCAGGCTTGTCTGGCCTGCTGCGCGGGCGAGAAACCACAGAGGCTGCCGGCGGAAATCTCATCGTGAACGCGAGGCACGACCGGCGAGACGACCAATCTGAACCTTGGCGGAGGCAGAGGGACACGCGGCAGCAACCTTCGATCCAGTTCGTCGAGTCGCTGCCGAAGAATTAGTGGGCGAGGGGCCGTGAGAGCGAACGTCGCGTCCGGAATGGCGCGGCGTTCGTTTTATCTCCTCAGCACGCTGCGGCCGCATGCCCTGCACGAATCACGACTGATTCGTGGCGGTCAAGAGAAAATGCGTTAATGGGCGAAAGCCGACGAAGCCTTATGAAACGCAGGCCTGTAACGTGCAGCGTGGCGCACGCGTATGATCCGCACTTCATCCGCCGCGATCTCATAGTAGACAAGATAGGGATACGGGCGCACCGGAAACCCGGTGAAGTCGGCTGTCCGTCAGCTTCCTGCCGATGCCGGGATTTTCTCCAAGCAGCGCCACAACAGCTTCGATGCGAGCAACGACTCTTCTTGCGGCGGTTGCATTGTCAGCAGCGATGTGATCGTGAATTTCTTGAATTTGATGGCGCGCACCGCGCGTGAAGCGGACGCGCATCAGCGGCGAAATTTGTCGAAGAACGCATTCACCTCTTCCTCGGGAACGAAATCGGCGCGATCTGCCTCCGCAAGGCCTTCTTCCAGGTCGGCCAATTCCTCCGGCGTCAAATCGATCCGCGTGTCGTCCTCCGCCTCCAGCGCGAGCAACAGGTTGACGGCCTCAGCCTGGAGCTCGGGCGGCCACAACCGCACACGATCAAGCACGCTTTCGAGTTGCTCTTTGGTCATCGCTGCAGGATACCGCGGGAGGATCAAGCCCTCAATACACTGCGCCCGGCATAGACCGCCTGGTCGTCCAGCTGCTCCTCGATGCGCAGGAGCTGATTGTATTTCGCCAGGCGGTCGGAACGCGCGAGCGATCCCGTCTTGATCTGTCCGCAATTCGTCGCCACCGCGAGATCGGCGATGGTCGTATCTTCGGTCTCACCGGAACGGTGGGACATCACCACGCCGTACGACGCGCGCTGCGCCATCTCAACGGTTTCCAGCGTTTCGGTCAGCGTGCCGATCTGGTTGACCTTGACGAGGATGGCGTTGGCGACGTGCTTCTCGATGCCCTGCTTCAGCCGCCTGGTGTTGGTGACGAAGAGATCGTCGCCGACCAGCTGCACTTTCTTGCCGAGAACCCGCGTGATCTCGGCCCAGCCGTCCCAATCGTCTTCCGCCATGCCATCCTCGATGGAGACGATGGGGTAGCGCGAGCAGAGATCGGCATAGACCTTCACCATGCCGGACGGATCGAGCGTCTTGCCCTCGCCTTCGAGCACATATTTCCCGTTCTTGAAGAACTCCGTGGACGCGGGATCGAGCGCCAGGGTCACGTCCTCGCCGGGGCGATAGCCGGCCTTCTCGATCGATTTCATGATGAAGGACAGCGCTTCATCCGCGCTTTTCAAATTCGGCGCGAAGCCGCCTTCGTCGCCCACATTGGTGTTGTGACCGGCGTCGTGCAGTGCCTTCTTCAGCGTATGAAACACTTCGGCACCCATGCGCAGGCCTTCGCGGAAACTCGGCGCGCCGACCGGCATGATCATGAATTCCTGAAAGTCGATGGGATTGTCGGCATGCACGCCGCCGTTGACGATATTCATCAGCGGCACGGGCAGCACGCGCGCGCCCGTTCCACCGAGGTAACGATAAAGCGGAAGGTCACGCGCAATAGCGGCCGCCTTCGCCACCGCCAGCGACACGCCAAGGATGGCATTGGCACCCAGGCGAGATTTGTTCGGCGTGCCGTCGAGCTCGCACATGATGCGGTCGAGGCGGCCCTGCTCCTCCGCATCCATGCCGCCGATGGCATCGAAAATTTCCGTGTTGACGGCCGTGACCGCCTTCTCGACACCCTTGCCGCCGTAACGCTTGCCGCCGTCGCGCAATTCCATGGCCTCATGGGCCCCGGTCGACGCGCCGGACGGAACCGCGGCGCGGCCGAACGATCCCTCCTCCAGCAGAACATCCACTTCGACCGTCGGATTGCCGCGGCTATCGAGAATTTCGCGGGCCGTGATGTCGACGATGGCGGTCATGGTGGGACTCCGTGGCGGGGACGGGCGGGTTCTAGGCGATGGGCCTCCCCCCATCAAGCCAGCCGAATCGCACTACAGTTTTGCGAGGGCAGCGCGAGTCGCGCTTTGCATTTGAAGGGGAAAATCCATGCTTGCCATGCCGGCCACATTGCTGAGCGCCATCGTCACCATTCTCGCCGTGCTTTTCTATTTCTGGACCGGCTGGAACGTCGGCCGGATGCGCGGCAAGCATGGCATCAAGGCACCGGCGACGACCGGACATCCCGAATTCGAATGCGCCTATCGCGTGCAGATGAACACGCTGGAGCATTTCGTCATGTTTCTGCCACTGCTCTGGCTTGCGACGAGTTACTTCCGCACGTGGGGATGGCTGCCGGCGGTGTTCGGACTCGTCTGGATCATCGGCCGCATTCTCTACATGAATGGCTACATGAGCGCGCCGGAGAAACGCGAAACGGGGTTCACCATAGCCGCGATCGCGCTGCTCGGTCTGCTGATCCTGTCGATTGTCGGCATCGCGCAGGACTGGATGGCGGGGAGGTCCTAGTTGGCGGCGACTTTCGGGCCGCCGAAACTGTTCAGGAAATTCTGGAACGCCTGCGCGCGTTCAAGC
>DATIYG010000351.1:0-2751 GCA_035517755.1 Rhizomicrobium sp.
TGGGCTCCGAGACGTCGACCACCGCCAGCACGTGATCGATGAAGCCCTCGAAATGCACGGAGACATAGGCGTAGCGGCCGCCCACCCACCAGATGCGATGGGCGCCCAGCCCCGCCGTGTTCAGAAACCCGATCTCGCGCGGGCTCGCCGGCTGCGACACGTCGAACGCGCGCACGCCGGCGCCGAACGGCTGCTCGGTCTGTACCGAATCCGCCAGCGACTTGCCGTAGTAGTCGGCTTGGCTGGCGTATTGCTGCATCGCCCAGATGTTGGGCCCGTTCACGGCGAGCAAAATGTCGCCGTGGATCTGCAAGTGGTGCGAGCGGGTGTTCTTCGGCGCGGCGACGAAATTGACCGTCTTCGGGTTGCCGGCGTCGCGCACGTCCACGACCGAAAAACCGTCGCTGAACATGTGGCCGATAAAGGCGTGGCCCTTGTGCAGGATGACCTGGACGCCGTCGGGCCGCCCGCCCTGATCGCAGCGTGAGACGTAGCTGATGTTCTTGGCGCTGGCGCCGGGAGGGGCAGAGGTCATGGGTTTAGACCATCAAATTGCCGGTCTGAATTGCCGGGGCCCGGCCCGGCCTAGCGCCGAACCGGGCCCCGCAGTCTTTGCACGCGTATCAGCCCGTCGGCGGGGCGATTTCGTCGAGGCCCTTCTGCCGCGCCTCGGGACCAAGCTGTGTCACAGCGACGGCCGCGATCACAAGAACGATCGCGAGGCACACGAACACGGTGGTCAGCCCCCAGCCGTTCTTGACCCACAGGATCGCCGGGAAGATGCCGGCGGTGGCGAGCCGACCAACCCCCGCGGCCCAGCCGAAGCCCGACGCGCGCGCGTTGGTCGGGAACACCTCCGAAGCGAAAATCTGCATGGCATTGCCGGCAACCTGGATAAAGAAGACCATGACGAAGCCGGCGACCAGCAATTGCATGTCGCTTTGCGCATTGGCGAACACGACAGCCATGATGCCCGCGCCGATGAAGGCGTAGATCGAGGTGATCTTGCGGCCGTATTTATCGAGCGTGTACATCATGCAGATGCTCGCGCACGGCACGGCGAAGTTCATGCCGAGCGTGTACTCGAGCGACTTGGTGATGGTGAAGCCCTTGTCGACCATGATGCTGGGCAGCCAGCCGCCGAGCCCGATGGCGACCCCGAAGAACGCCGAGAAGCAGATCATGCCGGCGATGACGCGGCCCGGGAACATCTTGAACACCACCGCGAACGGATCGCTCTTGGTGTTGCTGGCGGCGTCGGTCGAGAGCGGCTCCGTCGGTCCGGCGATGCCGAGACGGCCGAGCACGTCGAGCGCCTCCTTGCCCCTGCCGTGCGTCGAGAGATAACGCGGCGATTCGGGCAACGCGAAGCGGAGCACCCAGACGATCAGCGCGCCGACGCCGAAGCAGATCCAGACACCTTGCCAGTGAATTGTGTCGCGGAAGGCAATCACGAACAGCGTGCCGATCGGCCACACGCAGGCGCCGCCGACGAAGTGGATGATCGCGAGGATACGGCCGCGAATACGCTTGGGCGAATACTCGCCGGCGTACGCGAAGCACAGCGGCTGTTCGGCGCCGAGCCCAAGGCCGGCGATGAAGCGGCAAACGATGAGCAGCGTGATATTCGGCGCGAGCGCGCCGAGGATTGTGAACACGCCGAACAGCAGCAAGTTGAACTGGTAGATGAACCGCCGCCCGAACCGGTCGGAGAACTCACCTTGTGCGCAGGTGCCGATGAACATTCCGATGGTGGTGGCGCTGACGATGGCTGCGGCGCCGCCGGGTGTTGCGAAGCCGGACTTGATCATGTCCGGGAACAGCGAACCCTGCACGATGTAGTCGATGACGTCGAAAAAGTATCCGGCCGCGATCAGCGATATGACCTTGATATGCAGCGGCGATATTCTTGCATCATCCAAAGAGTTGCCGACAAATGCCTCAATGGTCTGAGCCATGGCGTTCTCCCCTATCCCCTTTATAATTTGTGCTCTGAGGCACCCCGTCAGAATGATCCACAATCGGATCGTTGCCTAGCCCAATCTCGGGCGGCTTCGCATCGTCGATGTTGATGGCGCCGACGCGATTTCGAGTTGTGAAAATCCGACCGCCGCAGCGCGGCGGAAATGGGTTGAGACCGTCTCCATCAGAATTGCTGGAACCGGCCAGACGCTGAGGCGGCCGGCGGCGAAGGGATGCGGATCATGAGAACCGCATGGCCGCCACCCCGTGGGTTGCGACCCGTTGGGTAAAGGTGGGTGACCTCATTTCTGGCCCCGCGACCGGCCGGCTAGCTGTCGAAGTCGGAAAGTGACGATCAAGCAATTTTGAAGAGAATTTCCATCCTGCGGCACGGAATAAGCGTGCATCCGATAAAAAACAGAGCCATTATGTTATTAAGGCAAACTGGGGCTGGGTACTGGAAATCGCGAAAGGAGAAACCCGGGTTAGCGTGCAAACGAAAAGCTGCATTCCCTTTAATCCCGCTTGCAGGGAGACGGCTATGGACCGTGGGAATTTCGTGTCGTGCGAGAAAAACTAATCAAACAGTGCATTCGTAGCCGCGGCTTGACCGTCTGCCTTGCGGCGGCGCAGCGCCCAGACTGGCCGCAAAATACAGCCTGGCCCACAAAGCCGCTTGGCCTCGTGCCCTCTCATCGAAAGCGAGATGCGAAAGGCTGCTTCGCAGGACTTGCGACAGATTAATGGTTGCTTCGTCCGGACTAGCGTAACAGGGGAATAAAATAAATA
>DATIYG010000352.1:0-13088 GCA_035517755.1 Rhizomicrobium sp.
AACCACGTTCATGCCGGCCATCAGCGGCCCTTCGATCACATCGAGCGGGCGCGTGGCCTTGGCACGCGCTTCCTCCACGTCTTCGTTCACGAAATCGGCGACGCCGTGCACCAGCGCATATTTCAGCCGCTCTTCGACGGACGCCTCGCGCCACGCCAGCATTGCCTCGCCCTGCACATTGGCGCCTTCGTTCTTGAACCGCTGCGCCAGCTCGAGCAGCCGTTCCGTCGCTTCCGGATTGCGGTTGAACAGCACGTCCTCGATGGCGTCGCGCAGGTCAACCGGGATGTCCTCGTACACGGGCAACTGGCCGGCATTGACGATGCCCATATCCATGCCGGATTTGATGGCGTGATAGAGGAATGCCGAGTGCATCGCCTCGCGCACCCGGTCGTTGCCACGGAACGAGAAGGAGAAGTTCGAGAGCCCACCCGACACATGCACGTAAGGCAGCTCGGAGCGGATGCGGGCAGCGGCTTCGATGAACGCCTTGCCGTATTCGTTATGCTCCTCGATGCCCGTCGCCACGGCGAAGATGTTGGGATCGAAGATGATGTCTTCCGGCGGGAAGCCGACCTTGTCGACGAGAATGTCGTAAGCCCGTTTGCAGATGGCGACCTTGCGCTCGGTCGAGTCCGCCTGGCCCTGCTCATCGAACGCCATGACGACGACCGCGGCGCCGAAGCGCATCACCTTGCGCGCATGCACGATGAACGGTCCCTCGCCTTCCTTCAGGCTGATGGAATTGACGATGCCCTTTCCCTGGCAGACCTTCAGCCCGGCCTCGATCACGCTCCATTTCGAGGAGTCGATCATCACCGGAACGCGGGCGATGTCCGGCTCCGCGGAAATGAGGGACAGGAAGCGCCGCATGGCCGCTTCGGAATCGATCAGGCCCTCGTCCATGTTCACGTCGATGATCTGCGCACCGTTCTCCACCTGGCCGCGCGCAATCTCGACGGCGGCTTCATAATCGTTGGCGGCGATCAGCTTGCGGAACTTGGCCGAGCCGGTGATGTTGGTGCGCTCTCCCACATTGACGAAATTGGTGTCCGGCGTGAGCGTGAAGGCCTCAAGACCGGAGAGGCGCATATAGCGGGGCAGCTCGGGGATGGCGCGCGGGGTCACGCCTTCCACCGCCTCGGCGAACGCCTTGATGTGGGCCGGCGTGGTGCCGCAACAGCCGCCGACGATGTTGACGATGCCGGAACGTGCGAATTCTCCGATCAGCGGCGCCATCGTTTCCGGCGTCTCGTCATAGCCGCCGAACGCATTCGGCAGTCCGGCATTGGGATGCGCACTGACCAGCGTGTCGGCCACGCGCGACAGCTCGCCGACGTATGGACGCAGCTCCTTGGCGCCCAGTGCGCAGTTGAGGCCCACGGCAAACGGCCGGGCGTGGCGCATGGAATGCCAGAAGGCTTCCGCCGTTTGGCCGGTAAGCGTGCGCCCGGAGAGATCGGTGATGGTGCCGGAGATCCAGAGCGGCAGCCGCTCGCCCAATTCCTCGAACACTTCCTCCGCCGCGTAGATGGCAGCCTTGGCGTTCAGCGTATCGAAGATGGTCTCGATCATCAGAAGGTCGGAGCCGCCCTTGATCAGCCCGCGCACGGCGTCGCGATAGGTGCGGGTGAGATCGTCGAAGGTGATGTTGCGGAACGCGGGATCGTTGACGTCCGGCGAAATCGTGGCGGTGCGGTTGGTCGGGCTGATCACACCGGCGACGAACCGCGGCCGCTCGGATGTCTCGGCGTCGTCACAGATCGCGCGGGCAAGCCGCGCGCCCTCCTCGCACAATTCGCCGACGAGGTGGCCGAGGCCATAGTCGCCTTGCGACGACTCCGCCGTGGTGAACGTGTTGGTTTCGAGGATGTCGGCGCCGGCGGCGAGATAGGCCTGCCCCACGTCGCGGATCACGTCCGGCCGCGTCAGGGTCAGCACATCGATGTTGCCCTTGAGGTCGTGCGCATGGTCGGCAAACCGCGCGCCGCGGTAATCCGCCTCGCTCAATCCCAAGCCCTGGATCATCACGCCCCAGGATCCATCGAGAAGAAGAATGCGCCGCTGCGCCTCTTCCTTCAGCCACGCGATGCGCTTTGCCCGATCGAAACTCATGCCGCGTGGCTCGCGATCTGTTCGACCGGCTGCATGCCGAGAATGCGGCAGGCGGCATAGGTCAGTTCCGCCTGGTTCAAGGTGTAGAAGTGGAACTGGTCGAAGCCTTCGCTGCGCAATTCTTCAACCTGTTCGGCGAGCACCGCAGCGGCCACCAGCTTGCGCGTCTCGGGATCGTCATCGAGGCCTGCATAGAGCCGCTCCAGCCATTCCGGCACGCGCACGCGCGCCGCAGCCGCCATGCGCCGCACGCCCTTGATGTTCGTTGTCGGCATCAGGCCCGGGATGAGCGGCACGCTGATGCCACGGCGGCGCAGCAGATCGCGGAATTGCGCGATGATGCTCGTGTCGAATCCGAATTGGGTGATGGCCCGGGTGGCGCCGGCTGCCACCTTGGCGCGCAGCAGCTCCATGTCGTGATCGATCGATGACGAATCCGGATGGATTTCGGGATACGCCGACACGCTGATCTCGAACGGCGCGATGCGGCGAATGCCTTCGATGAGGTCCAGCGTCGAGGCATAGCCTTGCGGATGCGGCTTGTACGGTCCTCCGTCGGGCATGTCGCCACGCAACGCCACGATGTGGCGCACGCCGGCATCCCAGTAGCGGCGGGCGATCGAGTCGATTTCTTCGCGCGGTGCGGCCACACAGGTGAGATGGGCAGCCGGAGAAAGCGACGTTTCGTCCACGATCCGTTTGACGGTCGTGTGCGTGCGCTCGCGCGTCGAGCCACCTGCGCCATAGGTGACCGACACGAACGCGGGAGCCAGCGGTTCCAACCGCCGTATGGCGCGCCAGAGCTGCTCTTCCATCTCCGGCGTCTTCGGCGGAAAGAATTCGAACGAGACTTTCGGCGCCCGCATATGCCGCTCGAGCAGCCGCAGACTCATGCCGCCACCTGCGCGCGCGCACTGGTCCGGACAGCGGTCCAGATCTTCACGGTCAGCTTGCCTTCCCCGGGATGGGCAGCACCCTTCGATGGAGCGATGGCAAGCGAGGAGGTGGGTTTCAGGTTCGCGGCCGCGAACCATGCCTCGACTTCGCGATCGGCGAATCCAAGGCGCCGGTGTGCCAGTTCGGTACGCAGGAACTCGAGCCCATGCGGCGCGAAATCGACCAGCATCATTCGCCCACCCGGCTTCAGAACGCGCGCCGCTTCGATGACGGCGGCTTGCGGGTCGTCGAGATAATGCAAGACCTGATGAAACAGCGCGGCATCGAAGCCCAGCTCGTCCGATGCCGCGCGGAAGGGCAGCCGGTAGATGTCCGCGAGCCGAACCTGGCAATGATGCGCGCCGATACGCTCCAGCCGGTCGCGCGCAATGGAGAGCATCTCGGCACTCACATCGATACCGATGCCGCGGCGGATATGAGGCCCGAGCAACTCCAGCATCCGGCCGGTTCCCGTACCCGCATCGAGCAGCGACTCGATTGGACTTTGGGTCAATGCCGACACAACGGCAGCTTCGACGTCGTCTTCGGGAGCGTGCAGCGAACGGATGCGCTCCCACTCAGGCGCATTTGCGCGAAAGAACGCAGCTGCCTGCGCAGCACGCGCCTGGCGCACGGAAGCCAGCCGCTCGCGATCGGCGGCGATCACATCGTCCGCAGCATCTTCCAACGGCAAGCTCAGGAACGCCTTGGCAAATTCATGCGGCAAGCCGGCTTCCGCCATGCGGTAGAAAACCCAGCTTCCTTCCTTGAAACGCTCCAGCAATCCCGCTTCGCAGAGGACCTTGAGGTGACGCGAGACCCGTGGCTGGCTCTGGCCAACGATCTGGGTCAATTCGGTAACCGTCAGTTCCGCTTCGCGAAGTATGCACAGGAGGCGCAGGCGCGATGCATCACCGGCGGCGCGGAGCAGGGCGAGAACGGCTTCCAAAATCGAAGGCTTTCCAATGTGCAAACTGATATAAGCATATCTTTATATGAGTAATCAAGTGACCCGATCATTACGGTTGCGCGGCTGACCCCTTGAAGGCAGATGTGCTAACGCTATTTCCGGTGCTGCGGGCGATTCTTATCTTTTGAAACCGCCATGACACAGGGCGCGTATAGGGTTCGCGACCGAATTGTGATTTGTGCGTTTTGTTGGGGACTTTTGTCAGGGATGCCATGAAGGGATACGTCGCCGTCCTCATCGCGGGTCTGGCTTTGTCGCTCGGGGGGTGTGCCTCAACGCAGGACACGTCCGGCGCCAATGATCCGTACGAGAGCACCAACCGCAAAATCTTCGACATGAACATGAAGCTCGACCGCGCGGTGATGAAGCCGGTCGCGAAGGCTTATGTGAAAGTCGTGCCCGAACCGATGCGCGATGGCGTGCACAATTTCCTCTACAATCTGGATCTGCCGGTCACGTTCGCCAACGACATTTTGCAAGGCGAATTCGAGCGCAGCGGCGAAACCTTCGCGCGGCTGACGGTCAATACGACGTTGGGTCTCGGCGGCCTCATGGATGTCGCCACCAAGATGAACATTCCTAACCACACCGAAGACTTCGGCCAGACGCTGGCCGTGTGGGGATCGGGCGAAGGTCCCTACATCGTTTGGCCGTTCTACGGTCCCAGCAACCCGCGCGACACGGCCGGCGCCATTGTCGACATCGGGTTCGATCCGCTGACCTATGTCAGCTGGCGCAGCAAGTTCTGGTACATGGCCGGCCGCGGCGCTCTGAACGTGATCGATCTGCGCGCGCGCAATCTAGATCAGCTCGACAGTATCGAACGCTCGTCCCTCGATCTCTATGCGTCGATCCGCAGCCTCTACCGGCAGAACCGGAACAACGAGATCCGCAACGGCGCGCCGGACGTTTCGAACCTGCCGAATTTGTAACGGCGCCGCCACGAACTTGCCACAAGCTCCCCGGAGCATGCACCCGGAAGCGCTCCATTGTTGAGGTTGTCGTGATGCAGAGCAGTTCCCTTTTTTCTGTTGGCGCGAAAGCCGCGGCGGTTGCGGTTGCGTTGTTCGTCTTGTCGCAGCCGGTTGCCGCCAGCCCGGCCGCCGAGCAGTTCGTGCAAACCAACGTCCAGCGAGGGCTTGAAATCCTCAACAACCAGGCCCTGAGCAAAGACCAGCGGCAGAGCCAGTTCCGCGCCTTCCTCACGACACTGACCGACCTGCGCCGCATCGCGCTTTACACGCTTGGTCCGGCACGCCGTACGGCAACGCCGGCCGAACAGAACGAATTTGTCGATGCCTTCCGCGACTACGCTTTCGCCGTCTACGGCGCGGAGTTCGCGAAATACAGCGGCCAGTCGCTCAAGGTCACGGGCTCGCTGGAACGCGCACCTGGCGATGAGCTTGTCCGCACCATTCTCGTCGATCCGCACGCGCCGCGTGGCCAGGAGCCGATCGAGGTCGATTTCCGCGTCTACGACACCAACGGCAAGTACGCGGTGGTGGACATCGTCGTTGCGGGCCTCGATCTGGCGATCACCGAGCAGGACGATTTCAGCTCGTTCCTCGCGCAGCACAACAACAACGTGAAGGCGCTGTCGCAGAACCTGCGCCAGCGCGCGGCCCACGTGCGCGAAACCGGTCAGATCTAGTCGGAATCAAGCCCGGGCGAACCGCTTGTACTTGATGCGGTGGGGCTGGTCGGCCTCGATGCCGAGCCGGCGCTTCTTGTCCGCCTCGTAATCGGCGTAGTTGCCCTCGAACCATTCGACATGGCTGTCGCCTTCGAAGGCAAGCATGTGCGTGGCGATGCGATCGAGGAACCAGCGATCGTGGCTGATGATCATGGCGCAGCCGGCGAAGTCTTCGAGCGCCGCTTCGAGCGCGCGCAGAGTTTCGACGTCGAGGTCGTTGGTGGGTTCGTCGAGCAGCAGCAGATTGGCGCCGCGGCGCAGCAGCTTGGCCAGATGCACGCGGTTGCGTTCGCCGCCGGACAGCAGACCAACCTTCTTCTGCTGATCGCCACCCTTGAAGTTGAAGGCCCCGACATAGGCGCGGGAATTCATCTTGGTCTTGCCGAATTCGAGGAAATCGGTGCCGCCGGAGATTTCCTCCCACACGGTCTTGTTGGCATCGAGGTCCTCGCGTGATTGGTCGACGTAGCCGATCTGGACCGTGTCGCCGATGCGCAATTTTCCGCCGTCCGGCTTCTCCTGGCCGGTGAGGAGGCGGAACAGGGTCGTCTTGCCGGCGCCGTTCGGGCCGATCACGCCGACAATGCCGCCGGGCGGCAATTTGAAATTCAGGTTCTCGAACAGCAGCTGGTCGCCATAAGCCTTCTCGACGCCTTCCGCCTCCACCACGACATTGCCGAGCCGCTCGGAAATCGGGATGAGGATCTGCGCCGGGCCCTGGCGCTGCTCCTGCGATTTCGCCAGCAACTCTTCATAGGCCGTAACGCGCGCCTTGGACTTTGCCTGCCGCGCCTTGGGCGATTTCGAAATCCAGTCGCGTTCGCGGGCGATGGTGCGCTCGCGCGCTTCCTCTTCCTTGCCTTCCTGCAACAGCCGCTTGTCCTGCACTTCGAGGAACGAGGTGTAGTTGCCTTCGTGCGGAATGCCGCGACCGCGATCCAGTTCCAGAATCCAGCGCGTGACATTGTCGAGGAAGTAGCGGTCGTGGGTGACGAGGATCACGCAGCCCTTGTAGTCGCGCAACGTGTGTTCCAGCCATTCGACGGATTCGGCATCAAGATGGTTGGTCGGCTCGTCGAGCAGCAGGATGTCCGGCGCATCGAGCAGCAGCTTGCACAGTGCCACGCGGCGCTTCTCGCCGCCGGAAAGCTTCGACACGTCGGCATCGGGATCGGGGCAGCGCAATGCATCCATGGCCTGCTCGACCTGGCTGTCGAGGTCCCACAGCCCGGCCGCCTCGATCTTGTCCTGGAGGGCAGCCATTTCGTCGGCGGTTTCATCGGAGTAATTGGCCGCGATCTCGTTGTAGCGATCGAGCAGCGCCTTCTTCGCCGCAACGCCTTCCATCACATTGCCGCGCACGTCCTTGGAGGGATCGAGCACCGGCTCCTGCGGCAGGTAGCCGGTGCGGATTCCATCCGCGGCCCACGCTTCGCCGGTAAACTCCTTGTCGTGTCCCGCCATGATCTTCATGAGCGTGGACTTGCCTGCACCATTGACGCCGACGATGCCGATCTTGGCGCCCGGATAGAATGACAGCCAGATATCCTTCAGCACCTGGCGGCCGCCGGGATAGGTCTTGGACAGACCCTTCATCACAAACACGAATTGCGGCCCGGCCATGCTGTTTCCTCTGGTACGACAGGGATTGAAGGCCGCGGGTTGTAGCGGCCACTGGCCGACGCCGCAACAATCATCGGATACAATCCGTTATGAACTTTTCGGCCGGGAGAATGACATGAAGATCAAGCGCAACGGATCGCAAGCCTCGAGCAAAGGACCGGCGGAGTATTTTACCGGCAATGTGCGGATCGATCCGCTGTTCCAGTCTCCCGGACCGGCGCAATTCAGCGGCGCCAGCGTGACGTTCGAGCCAGGCGCACGCAGCGCCTGGCACACGCATCCTTGCGGGCAGACCCTGATCGTCACGGCTGGTCTCGGCTGGACACAATGCTGGGGTGAGCCAAAGGAGGAGATCCGTCCGGGCGATGTCATCTCCTGTCCGCCAGGCAAAAAGCATTGGCACGGCGCTACGCCCACGACGGCGATGTCCCACATCGCCATTCAGGAAGCAAAGGACGGCAAGGTCGTCGAGTGGCTCGAGAAGGTGAGCGATGAGCAATACCTGGCGTAGCGGGAATTACAGCTGTTTCACCCCAGGGCGGCCGCCCGCCGTGACCAACATGGAGCAAGCGACATGCAGCACCTGACCCTGAACAACGGCGTTGAAATGCCGGCTCTTGGCTTCGGCGTCTTTCAGATGCGCGATCTGGAGGAATGCGAACGAAGCGTTACGGACGCTATTTCCGTCGGTTATCGATTGATCGATACCGCCGCCTCCTACCTGAATGAAGAAGCCGTCGGCCGTGGCATAAGGAACAGCGGAGTGCCGCGAGAGGAGCTTTTCATCACCACCAAGCTGTGGGTGCAGGACGCCAGCTATGAGGGCGCGAAGCGAGCCGCGGAGAATTCGCTAAACCGCCTCCAACTCGACTACCTGGACCTCTTTCTCATTCACCAGCCGTTCGGCGATGTGTACGGAGCCTGGCGCGCGATGGTGGAACTCAACGGGAAGGGCACCCTCAAAGCCATCGGCGTGAGCAACTTTTATCCGGACCGAATTGTCGATTTCGTGTTGCACAACAAGGTCGTGCCGGCGGTGAACCAGATCGAAATCAATCCATTTCACCAACAGTTCGACGCTCAGAAGCTGCACGAGAAATACAAAATCCAAACGGAAGGCTGGGCGCCGTTTGCCGAAGGCCAGAGCGGCATCTTCGAAAACGAAACGCTCCGGTCAATCGGTGTCAGACACGGCAAGTCAGTGGCTCAGGTCATCCTGCGTTGGCATATCCAACGGAATGTTGTCGTCATTCCGAAGTCGGTGAAGAAGGAGCGAATGATCCAGAACTTCTCGGTATTCGACTTCGCGTTGAGCGATGATGAAATGGCTTCTATCCGATCTCTGGACACGAACACGACTGCATTCTTCAACCATCGAGATCCAGAATGGGTTGAGCGGTTGAGCACCCGCAAGCTTGAGATCTGAATGAGCGCGCGGGCCCGCGTCGAGTGGCTCGGGAGGCTCAGCGACGAACAACGTCTTTCGCAATGCGGCCTGGCGGTTGGCCGCCGATCCAGCGAGGCAATGGTACCATGGTGCCATTATTCGCATCGCATTTCTGCGGCATCAGACGCGCCGGCGGGAGGGCGCTCAACCCGATCTGGAGGTAGTCATGAGCAGCATCCCGAATGGCGGCAGCAATCTTTTCATCACACCCGGAAGCACGGCCCACTGGGTCATCACCTGGAACAGTGGCGGCTGGCAGGGAAACACCCTGATCGAAGTGGAACCGCTCAACACCGGCGTCGGACTCGATGTAGAGATGGGCAACATCGATCGCAATTCGTCCGGCCAATACCAGTTCGCGTGGTCGGTCAAGAACAACGGCCCCAACAACACGTTCTACAACGCCCAGGTCTCGTCCAACTGACGGGCAATCGCACGAAGGAGACATGACATGAAAATCTCGGCAGTTTTCGACGGTGCCGGCCACATCATTTCCGCCCATGAAGTCAAGGACGTTCCCGGAGCAAAGACCACGCTGCACCAGGTTCCCGGGCCCGGCCAACACCAGGCGGTGTTTGACGCGCCGACAAATCTGGCAACGAAGAAGTTTTCGGACTTCATCCACACGCTGCATGTTCAGGGAACGGCGGGAAAGCACCATCTCGCCGCGAAGTGATCGATCCGACGCAAGGCCCGCGTGTCCGGCTCACCGGCCGGACATGCGCCCTGCGGCATTCAAATCAGAAATTGATCTTGGCGCGGCTCAGGACCGTGAGTGAGTTTTCGCCGCTCTGGCCCGCGACATTCATCTGGTAACCGGCATTGGCCTGCAGCGCGAGCGCGCCGCCAAAGAACGTCGTCACGTATCCGAGACCCACATCGGTTTCGGAACTGTCGCCCGGCAACGTGACGCGATGATAGCTGCCGACGAGATCGATCGGGCCGGCGAAATCGGTATCACCCAAATTCAAATTGCCGACGAAATTGTCGTCCGGCCGCGTGACGGACAGCTTCAGAGAGTCCGCATCGCCGAACAGCCCGTGCTTGGCGATGGCAACCGTATAGGCACGGCCCTGCGATTGGTTGGCGCCGCCGGCAAAGGAAATCGACGGCTTCAGATCCAGCTGCGTGACGCCGACATCGTACGAGAACGTGGTCACCCAGCCATTGCCGAGCTGCACGTGTGCCGCAAGGCCCACGGCGGAATTGCTTTCCTTGTCGCCGAACAGAATCGGTTTGTAGACGAAGGCCTGATCGAAACCGAGCGCGCCGGACGAATGCTCGGCGGACAGCGAAAGCCCCGCCCAATCCGACAGACTCCAGTCGAGCGACGCTGAGGCCGCCGCGCCTTGCGGGCGATCGAGTTGCAGCGACAGAAGATCGAAATCCGGCATCGCGTAGGATTGCGGCATGTCGAGCGTGTCGCTGATCGGATCGAACACGCTTCCCGTCGCTTCGAGTCTGAGGTTCGGCGCAAGTTGCAATGCAGCGGACGCGCCGGTCAGTGTTGCCGCCGAAGGATCGAGCGGCAGAAGGGAATTCGAGGATGAAGCGGGCGCGTTCGGCGCGAAGATCTCCAGGCGGCCGGGCGCGCTCGCATGCACCGGCGCCAAGGCACCGGCCATCGCGAGCAAGCTCACGCCTGCCATGAGACTTCGAAGGCGCACGCGCGTCCCCCGCTTGTTCGGCCCCGCTCCGGGACCTTTCCATCCGCCTCCAAGATAGTCCCGATGCTGCAAAGCCGCAAACATGGACCTATCGTAACCTGTTGCTTTCATGCACCGATCTGGCGTTAACGTTGACTTTCACCATTGCCTTCAATTTGAAGCATCGGGCCGAAAATCCCGGATTTCCCCGACGATTGTTCTCAGAAAACGCGCGCCTGACGGCACCGCAGCATCCGACATTTTATTGCTCAAACTCCTGCCTGGACCCACCTCGAATTGTCCGGTTCGTTTGTCGAATTTGGCGAGGGGGTACCCCCTGCTCCTCTCCTCAACCCAGAACCCTACATCTTGTGCCCGCGCGATCCGGAAGCAGTCGAATTCAGGATCTGCCGCACGACGAGCGCCTCCCGGCCATCCATCAGCCAATAGAACATTATAAGAACAAATGTCCGCGAGAGTCAAGTTCCGGCCGCGCCTTTTCGCTTGCTGGACTCAGGGTCAAGCCAAACGCATCTTCGCCGCGACCCGACATTTCAAAAGGCAAATCCCATGACCACCATCAATCCCGTGACCGATCTTTCGCGCGACGGCGAGATCGCCATCATCACCCTAAACTCACCGCCCGTGAATGCCCTGTCCGCCCAGGTGCGCGACGGACTTGCGGCCGCGTTCCGCGCGGCCATTGCCGATCCCGATGCGAAAGCCATCGTCCTCATCTGCGACGGCCGCACCTTCATCGCCGGCGCCGACATCACCGAATTCGGCAAGCCGATGACGGGCATCAGCCTGCTCGAACTGGAAGACATCATCGAGAATTCGACCAAGCCGGTGATCGCCGCCATCCATGGCACCGCACTCGGCGGCGGACTGGAAGTGGCGCTGTGCGCGAACTATCGCATCGCCGTGCCGAGCGCGCGCTGCGGATTGCCGGAAGTGAACATCGGATTGTTGCCGGGCGCCGGCGGAACGCAGCGCCTGCCGCGCATCGTCGGACCGGAGATGGCGCTCGACATGGTGACGAGCGGCCGTCACGTGCCGGCGAAGCAAAGCCATGCGATGGGACTGGTTGACGAACTGGCGCCCGAAGGCGGGTTGCGGGATGCGGCGCTGGCGTTCGCGCGGAAGATCGTCGCCGAGAAGCGGCCGCTCAAGCGCGTGCGCGATCTGAACGACAAGGTGGAAGCGGCACGCGGCAAGCCGGAGATCTTCGAGCAGTTCCGCAAGGCGAACGCGCGCAAATTCCGCGGCTTCAACGCACCGGAGATGAACATCCGTTGCATCGAGGCGGCGGTGAATCTGCCGTTCGAGGAAGGTTTGAAGGCGGAGCGCGCCAATTTCCGCGAGCTCTTTACCGGTACACAGGCGCGCGCCCAGCAATACGCGTTCTTCGCCGAGCGGCAGGTGACGCGCATTCCCGACATCGCCGACGACACGCAGACGATTCCCATCGCCAAGGTGGGCATCATCGGCGCGGGCACCATGGGTGGCGGCATCGCCATGAACTTCATGAACGTCGGCATTCCCGTGAAGATCGTGGAAGCGCAACAGGCGAACCTTGACCGGGGACTCGGGGTTATCCGCAAGAATTACGACAACACGGCCAAGAAGGGCCGCATGACGGCCGACGATGTCGAGAATCGCATGGGATTGCTGAAGGGCTCGCTCAGCCTCGAAGACCTCGCCGATTGCGACCTCGTCATCGAAGCCGTGTTCGAGAACATGGACATCAAGAAGGATGTGTTCCGCAAGCTCGACGGTATCGTGAAACAGGGCGCGATCCTTGCGTCCAACACGTCCTACCTGAATGTCGACGAGATTGCGGCGGTGACAAAGCGGCCCGAATTTGTCATAGGGCTGCACTTCTTCTCGCCCGCCAATGTGATGCGGCTGCTGGAGATCGTGCGCGGCGAAAAGACGTCGAAGCCGGTGGTCGCAACCGCGCTGCAGGTGGCGAAGAAGATCGGCAAGATCGGCGTGGTGGTCGGCGTCTGCCCCGGCTTCGTCGGCAACCGCATGCTGGCGCAGCGCCAGCGCGAGGCCAACAAACTGGTGCTGGAAGGCGCAATGCCATGGGATGTCGACCGCGTGTTGTACGATTTCGGCTTCCCCATGGGACCGTTCCAGATGAGCGATCTCGCCGGCCTCGACATCGGTTGGAGCAAGGAGAAATCGTCGAGCTCTACCTTGCGCGAAGTGCTGTGCGAAATGGACCGCCGCGGCCAGAAGACGGGCGCCGGCTTCTATGATTACGACGAGAACCGCAATCACAAGCCCTCGCCGGTCACCGCGAAGATCATCGAGGATTTCCGCGCCAAGTCGGGTGTGAATGTGCGCAAGATCTCCGATGAGGAAATCCTCGAGCGCTGCATCTATCCGATGATCAACGAAGGCGCGAAGATTCTCGAAGAGAAGAAGGCGCTTCGGCCCTCCGACATCGATGTGGTGTGGCTCAACGGCTATGGCTGGCCCGTTTATCGCGGCGGCCCGATGTTCTATGGCGACACGGTCGGCCTTGGCGAAGTGCTCGGCAAGATGACCGCCTGGCGCGATGTGATGGGCGATGCATTCGAGCCATCGAAGCTGCTTGAGCGGCTTGTTGCCGACGGCAAAGGGCTAAAAGATTTGAGGTAAGAGAAA
>DATIYG010000353.1:0-4918 GCA_035517755.1 Rhizomicrobium sp.
ACCACAGGCCGCGCCCGCTGCAACGTGCCCAGCTCCGCCAGTTCGTGATCGCTGAACTTGGCGTCAGCCGGGCCGCGTCGCCCGACGATGTAGATGGACTGCAGCGGCTGCGAAGCCAGCCACTCCATGACCTCGGGTGAGAGATCGGAGCCCGCCAGTTCTTCGCTGCCTTTGGCGAGAATGCGAGCAACATCGATCGCAACATTCCCATTGCCGATGACCACCGCCGATCGCACACCGCTCACCGGTGGAGCTTGCCGGTGGGGATGGCCGTTGTACCAGCCGACAAATGCGCCCGAGCCGATGACACCCGGAAGACCTTCTCCCGGAATTCCAAGCTTGCGGTCGCGCTGCGCGCCGGTCGCGAGAATCACCGCGTCGTACAACGACCTCAGCTCGTCCAGCCGAACATCCCGCCCGACACTTACGTTGCCGAAGAAACTCACGCGCTCACGCGCAAGCACGCGATCGAAGACCCGCGAAACCGCCTTCGTGCTTTGATGATCGGGGGCCACGCCGTAGCGGATAAGCCCGAAGGGCACGGGAAGCTGCTCGATGATGTCGATGGAAGCGTCGGGAACGAGCCGCAGCAGAGAATCCGCGAGATAACAACCCGCCGGCCCGGAGCCGATGATGGCCATGTGTTTCATGAAAGCAGCAACTAGCAACTAGGCTAGCAATTAGCAATCGCGAACAGCCGCTGGCAGGAAGCTTTAGCGACAATCGCTATCACGGTGATGGTGTCATCCTGAGCGCGGAGTCGAAGGACCCTTGCAATCAAGCCCCAGCTTTCGCGTTCTTTGCGTGCCTCAGGCGACGGCAGCATGGGTTGAACCTATCTCTCGCATCACGAGCAATCGACAATGCTAAGACTCGCGATTTAGCAGTGTTTCACTGAAAGCGAGCACCGCAACCCGATCGGCTTAGCTATAGCGGTCCTGCGACTACGCGAGCGCAGTCGCTGCGCGACCGCACTCACTCCGCTCAGGATGACACCAATGAAAAGGACGCACCGAACTATAGGCCAACCACCAACCGATAATCACTGGTCACTAACCACTAACCACTGCCTCACTGAAACCGCACGTACTCATACTCCACGGGATTATTGTTAATGCCGCGATCCGGGGGCGCGACCCACGCCGCCATCTTGCCCGGTTCGTAGACGCCATGCATCAAACTCAGGATGTAAGACTGATCGGCCTCGCCCGGCAGCCAGCCGGCGATGCGCGCGTTGAATTCCTCCTGCGTGATGGGCTTGCCCGAGGGATCGGTCGGCACGCCTGCCCAGATGCCGATGTTGCGGCGGAAGCGCGTCGACGGCAGCGCCAACCGATACGAGTGCCCGGCTTTCTCGATCAGCCGGTTCCAGCGCGTCACGCCCATCTCGCAATCTTTCACGTACGAGCCGCGCGTGACATCGTTCATCGCATTGCGCATCGGAATCTGCTCGGGTTTGGTGCCGCCATTGCCGTCGGGCACGTCGATCGCGTACATCTGCTCGAGTGCAACGTGGTCTTCGTAGCGCCCCTCGTCCGGCCGGCCCTTCAGTCCGTTGGCAAAATACGACGCCGCGTTCGACGAACTCTCCGACCCGAACAGATCGAGCGACGAGCTGAACCAGAAATTCAGATAGCGCTGCACCGTCGGCAAATCGATTGCGCCCGCGCGGCGGATCGTCTCGGGATCGTCGGTGTTCAGCTCCTTCATCACCTCCAGCGTGCGCTTGATCACGCGGCTGATGCCGGTATCGCCCACGAACATGTGGTGCGCCTCTTCGGTCAGCATGAACGAGCAGGTGCGCGCCAGCGGATCGAAGCTGGATTCGGCCAGCGACTTCAACTGGAACTTGCCGTCGCGGTCGGTGAAATAGGTGAACATGAAGAAGCTGAGCCAGTCGCGGATGGGCTCGTTGAAGGTGCCCAGAATGCGCGGCTTGTCGGCATCGCCCGAGTGGCGCTCCAGCAACTCCTCGGCTTCCTCGCGGCCGTCGCGGCCGAAGTAGGCGTGCAGCAGGTAGACCATCGCCCACAGATGCCGCCCCTCTTCCACATTCACCTGAAACAGATTGCGAAGGTCGTACAGCGACGGGGCGGTGTGGCCGAGCATTCGCTGCTGCTCCACCGAGGCGGGCTCGGTATCGCCCTGGGTGACAATCAGCCGGCGCAGCGTTGCGCGATACTCGCCCGGAATCTGCTGCCACACTGCCTGCCCGTAACTGTCGCCAAAGCCGATCTTGCGCTCGGGATTACGGTCAGCGAGGAAGATACCCCAGCGGTACTCCGGCATCTTGACGTAGCCATACGTCGCCCAGCCCTTGGCATCCACCGAGGTTGCGGTGCGCAGATACACATCGGCAACCTGAAAGTCCTTGGGGCCAAGCTCCTGCCACCAGTTCAGAAACTCCGGCTGCCAGTGTTCCAGCGCGCGTTGCAGCGTGCGATTGGACCCGAGATCGACGTTATTAGGAATGCGGTCTTGATAGTTGATGGACATAGAACCTCATGAATACGTTCCTGTTATTGCGTCATCGTATTTTGCGGTTGTCAGGATAGTTGTCCGGTCGCGGAGTCGAAGGACCCCTATTGCGCTCTTGATGACAACCTTCCAGTTCAAGCGGTGCCGCATAACCCATGGGGCGCTGCTTAAGCCATGCGTCTGCCCTACACCCGTTCCCACGAAAACCGCGCCTTCGATCCCGTCCCGAACAATTTCAGCGCGCCGTACTCTCCGGTTGAGTTCGGACGAATGAACACCCAATTCTGCCACGCCGACAGCCGGCCGAAGATCTTCGTCTCCGTCGTCTCCGGGCCCGGAAAGCGCAGGCTCGCCTCCAGTCCCGTGAGCGCGTCGGGCGAAAGGCTGGCGCGCTCCTCAATCGCGATGCGCACCTCGTCTTCCCAGTCGAGATCGTCGGGCGCGAGCGTGATCAAGCCCAGCGACAACGCTTTTTCGGGCCCCAGCAGCGTGCCCTTCGATTCGATCGCCGCCGCCATGCATTGGCAGTCGCCGCTGAAGCGCGTGTGCAAGCGGCCGCGATCGTTCACCGCGGGCAGCAGGCCGAAATTAAAGTCGTCGACCGCGATCTTCGGCGCGTCGCCTTCCTCTTCGGGCAACGCCAGCATGTAGCTGCGGTCCGCCGCCAAGGCGAGTTCGAAGAGAATTCCCGCGAAGCACGATCCCGGCTCGACGATGGCGTACATGCTGCGCGAAGAAACGTCCAGGCGGGCAAGTGTGCGCCGCAGCATCCCGATCGTTTCGCGTACCAGCCAGTCGTTGCGCTGCGCCAGCATCGACGAATCCGCCGCCAGCACCGCCTGCGCATCGCCGGAAGTTTTCAGCAGCAGCAGCCCAAGCTCGAGTTCGTTCACGCGCAACATCAAAATCGCGTCGTCCAGCTCGCGCGCCATCCGAAGCGGCCACCAGCCGGCGCCCGCTTCGTGGATCTCCTCCAGCGTCCTCGGCTGCCGTTGTTCGGGAGCGCTGACCGTCAACGTCACAGTTCGCGCACTGCGATCGAAAATCACATCCACGTACTTGTAGTGGTAGCCGCTGTCGTCGACAGTGCGGTCGAGCGGCGCCAGCTTGATGCCCCTCGCGTCGGCAGCGCGCGGCGAAATCGCAACCAGGTTCTCGGCGCGGGCGCGCACCGCTTCCTGAAACTTTGCGGGCGCGGCGATCTCGTCCACCAGTCCCCACTCTTTCGCGCGCTCGCCTTTCACGCCGTCGGGATTGGTGCAAAACATGTCGGCGAGATCGCGCCGCACTTTGCGTTTGTCGACGACGCGAGTGAGTCCGCCGGTGCCCGGAAGCACGCCCAGCAGCGGAACCTCCGGCAAACTTACGGCGCTGGAGCGATCGTCGATCAGCACAATCTCGTCGCAGGCAAGCGCCAGCTCGTATCCGCCGCCGGCAGTCGTCCCGTTCAGCGCGGCGAGAAATTTCAGCCCGTCGTGGCGGCTGGAATCTTCCATCCCATTGCGCGTCTCGTTGGTGAATTTGCAGAAGTTCACTTTCCACGCGTGCGTCGAGGTGCCGAGCATGTAGATGTTGGCGCCCGCGCAGAACATGCGCTCGCGCGCGCTGGTGAGGACCACGCAGGCGACTTCGGGATGCTCGAAGCGGATGCTCTGAAGAATGTGGTACAGCTCGATATCGACGCCGAGGTCGTACGAGTTGAGCTTCAACTTGTATCCCGGCTTTATGCCGCAATCCTCGTTCACGTCCATCGCGAGCGTCGCGATGCGGCCCTCGATCGTGAGCCGCCAATGGCGGTATTCTCCCGGCGTCACTTCAAAGGTGACGAGCTCGGCTTCTTTCACATCAGGCATGGCAGGCGAATTCTCCCCAGATGAGCGCCGGCTCGGCGCTTCGGAACCCCACAGCTCTAGATGCATTATAGTGCATTTTCGCTATGTAGAAATTGCAGCAAGAATTACATATGGCCTAAGGGTGCCAAGTTAACTTAAGGGTAAATAACATTCGCCGTTAAGGGTATTAATTGAGTAAACTCGGCCCGTGCTGCCCCGCCCGCGTCTTTCACCGCGGCAATACACGAATCAGCGCCTCGGTCGCCTGCTCCGCACTCGATCCGCTGGTGTCAATGGTCGCGTCGGCTTTGGCGTACAGCGGCCCACGAACTTCCAGGATGCGCTTCAGGTCCGACATCGATTCGCGGCTGTCGGCCATCGGCCGCGTGTCGCCTTGCGCGATGACGCGCAGCATGTGATCTTCGGGCGTCGCGCGCAGCCAGACGGTGAAGCACATGGTCAGCAGGCGATCGAAGGTCGCGGGCTCGGAGACCAGGCTGCCGCCGGTGGCGAGCACGAAGCGCGGATAGCGCTCGACGACGTGATCGAGGCAGCGGCGCTCGAGGCGGCGAAAGCCGCTTTGCCCGTAGAGGTCGAAGATGGCGCTC
>DATIYG010000354.1:0-13120 GCA_035517755.1 Rhizomicrobium sp.
CGGCACGCCGGGCTCTTCGCTCTCCATCAGCGGCGAGTCCGTTTCGGTGACCGGAACGACGCTTCGCGCGACCGCCGGCCATCTCGACATCACGGCACAGACCGGAATTATCGTCGGTGACGGCACGGTGCTGAGCACCCCCGGCTATTCGCACAATTTTGGTGATACTGCCGATCCGTACATCGTGTCGGCGCCCGGCGGTTTGCTGCAACTCACCGCCGTCAATGGTGATATCGATCTTGCACAAGGTTCGACCTTGTCCGTGGGCGGTGGAACCGGAAACGCCGGCACGCTCGAACTCCAGGCCGCCAACGGCAATGTGATCTTCGACGGCACTCTGGATGCAAAGGCGCCCGGCGCCGGCGGATCGCTGGTTCTCGATGAGAAATCGGCGTTCGATCTTTCCGACTTCAGCTCGCTGTTCGGCGACCAGTTCAACGGCACGGTGGCAATCCGGACCGGCACCGGCGATCTCACGCTCGCCGCTGGCGATACCTTGAAGGCGGCAAACGTCATGCTGACGGCTGATGGAGGCCTTGTCGACATTGCCGGCACGATTGACGCATCCGGCGTGAATGGCGGAGACATCAGCCTCTACGGCCTGGACGGCGTGACCCTGCGCGGCGGGTCTATGCTCGACGCACACGCCAACGGCTACGGCTCGACATCCACACGCCAGGCACACGGCGGCAACGTCATCATCGGCACGGATGGTGTCGGCGTCATTACCGTTCAGAACAGCGCGGTCATCGACGTTTCCGCCAGGAATACGGGCGATCGCCTCGTCCCGATGACGCGCAACGGCACGGTCTACTACACCTACGTTCCGGGCGACACCGGCGGCACGGTGCACTTCCGTGCGCCCGTGATCGACAACGGAAGCGGCGGCGAGACCGTGAATGTCACCTATGACGGAACGATCAAGGGCGCAACCAGCATCGTTCTGGAAGGGTTCAAGCAGTTCGATCTGGCTGCGATCGCCGCCGACCCGAATTTCGTCGGCGTCACGATCAACGATCAGGGCCAGGCCGTTCTTGACCTCGCGGCCGTTGCCGGAACCGGCCAATCCAATTTCCTCGCGGACTATGGCAGCGGCACGCTCGTTCAATTCGTGCAGGACTTCGACATTTCGTCTTCATACGGAAATCTGAATGGTCTCGCATCGTCGTCCGTCTTCCACGCGCGGCCGGGCACGGAGCTCGATTACAGCGGCGACATCGTGCTCGCCTCCAACTGGAACCTTGGAGCCGGCGTCGTCGATGTGAACGGCGCCTACAATGCCGGGCTGATGGGCCTGCTTCCGGATGGCAAGTACTACATCCTGCCAGGGATGGACGCGAGAGTCTTCGCGGAGTTTACGCACCTCACCTATCGCGTCGGCGATTCCGTCACAGGAGAACCCGGAATACTCACGATTCGCGCCGGCGGCGAACTGGATATCGAAGGCAGCATCACCGACGGCTTCTTCCAGTTCCACGACCAGAACGATCCGGACTATCTCAATCAGGTTCTGGGCGGCGGCGACAAATTCTATACAGCCGTGATCTCCACGAGCTGCATTCCGTTCAATTGCTCAGGCGTCCTCGACTGGTCGCAGCTCGGTTCATTGCCGACGACCGGTTACGTTTCAGTGCCGATTCCCGGCACTTCAGGTCTGTTGGGGCTTCTCTTCGATCCGGCGCCCTACAGTGAAGCGGCCAATTCGCCGGCCGCCGTCGGTTCTCTGCAAGACGGCACCGGCGATCCGCTTGGCAGCGCGCAGATGTTTCCCCTGATCGAAAACCGCACCGTTGAATCGACGTCCTACCGCCTGGTTGCAGGCGCGGATCTCACCGGCTCTTCGGCGGGGACGCCAAGCGTCGATCCCCTGCGCATTCGTCCCGGCGCGACCGGCAATCTCGTCGTCGAAGGCGACAACAATTACAGCTATGCCGCTTCCAAGGACGGAGCCTCTTCGCAATTCAGCGGAACGCTGTTGCTTGGGCTCGGCTCGCAGGACCTGACGGCAGACGAATGGTACCAGGCCATTCTCGGCGAGAACGCCGCGCTCGATCCGAACTCCTATACGCTGATCAGCTTTCAGGCGGCGCCGGACGATTTCATCAATTTCATCGTCAATGCGGCGGACAATTATTTTGCGCCCGGAGACTTCCAGATCTTCCAGGGGAAGAGCGGGCCAGCCGCGCTTTCGACGACGCTGACACTCGCAGCGCAGTTCATGGCCAATGAGCTCCTGCCCAATTTCCAGAATTTCGCCGGCGAGTACAAAGCGCCAAAGCCGACGATCATTACCAAGCAGACCAATGCGGACGCGCGGACCCTCGTTCGCACCGGCACCGGTAGTATTGACCTTGCCGCAGCCGGCAATGTCGATTTGACCAATGGCCCGGTGACGTTCCGCGGCATCAACGGAGACAAAGAACAACTGCAGGTCGGCGGCACGTCGGTCTACACCGCAGGGCACTTGGTCGATCCAACGCCACGCGTATTCGTCGATGCGCTCAGCGGCCTGACCGTCACACTGGACCCGTCGCAGTTTGCTTCGAATGCGGACTTCCTGTTCGACCCGCTGGTGACGAATGGTTACCTCTACGGGGCCGGGGGCGATTCCGGTACGGCTGGCTTTGCCGGCGTGCTCATTACAAACCCTGTGTATGCCGAAGGTGGCGGTGACATCACGATCACAGCGGGAGGGAACGTGCTCGGCCGGCGCGATGTCTGGCAGACGGAACGCATAAACAAATTCTTCGATCTGAGCCCCTACACGTGGATCGGAACCGGCGACCAGGCGTGGCGAACCGGCTCAATCGGCCAATTCGCGAACATCATGATCAATCCGCAGCTCTTCACCGACGGCGTGGGTGCACTTGGCGGTGGCGATATCTCCATATCGGCCGGAGGTGATGTGTCCGACTTGTCGGTGGTCGACACAACTTCCGTAACGACGGCCCATGTGCAGCGTGGGTCCGAGTTGCCGACCCTGGCATTGTTGACCTTCGGCGGCGGCGACGTGAACGTCCGTGCCGACGGCAATATCCTGGGTGGCCGCTTTGATATCGCTTCCGGCGCGGGCCTCATCTCCGCGCTCGGTAACATCGAGAGCGCAGGGCCAATCGAGACCAGTCTGGACACCTCACAGCAGAATGAATTGCGCCTGAGGCTCACGGATGCGGTCGTGGATGTCACGGCCGGCGGCTCGATCCAGATTCAAGGCATTGCAGCACTCGGCGTCGGGGCGCCGAGCGGCAACGTTACGGAAAACCTGGACGATCGCGGTTTCTACTCTGCCGATGCAGGCGTATCGCTGCTGGCGAACGGCGCCGTCACCATCGACAATTTCGGCGGCGATGTGCTGACGCCGGGCACCGCCGTGGCGATGCAAAACACGCTCAGCGCTGTTTATCCGGGATCGCTCGGCGCTTACTCGTTGACCGGTGACATCACCATTGGAACCGGTGGAAGCGGCCAGGCCAATGGCGTCATCCTGTATCCCAGCCCACTCGGCGAGCTTCAGCTAGCCGCTGCGGACAACATTCTACCCACCGTCATCGGCATGGAAGATGGCGATCCCGGCATCCTGCCGGGTGTCTTCTCGATATTCTCGGCCAACGAGACCGGCGTCCTGAGCGGCCGCGCGTTTCTGTTTCCCGGTGTTCTGCCGAGTACGACTGAAGTGCAGCGGCAAAATCTGCACAATCGCATCGCCACGCATTTGAACGATCCGGTACCGAACCGCATCTACGCCGGAAACGACATCCTCGACATGATTCTCGCGGTGCCCAAGCAGACGCGTGTCGGTGCGGGTCGCGATATCGTGAACATGATGTTCTTCGGCCAGAATCTTTCGCCCGATGACATCACGCGCATCGTTGCCGGCCGCGACATCACCGCGACCACAGAACTGGTGCAACCAGTCCTTTCGACGTCCGACACGCTTGGCGCACCCGAGGCGGCCGTGCAAGGCAACACCTTCATCATCGGTGGCCCGGGGTCCTTCTTCCTCGAAGCCGGCCGCGACGCGGGACCGTTCCTCAACTCAGCCGTCACCGACGGCTTCGTCAGGTCGTTCGGCAATATCGACCAGGGCGTCGAAGAGGTTTACGCAGGCGGCATCGTGTCTGTCGGCAACGACTGGAACCCATGGCTCGCATCAACTGGAGCGAGCCTGTTCGTCGAGTTCGGCGTCGGCAAAGGGCAGGACTTCGATGCCCTGCGCGACTATTATCTCGATCCGGCCAACCTTCCGAATCTGAGCGGCTATCTGTTTGTGCAGGTGCACGATGCGAACGGCAATTTGGTTCCGGATCGCAGCCGGCCCATCTACGCACCGATCCTGATCGACTGGATGAAGGCGCACGAGGCTTCTGTCCTCAAGGCTCTGTACGGAACCACGAATGTCGACTTCCAGCAGGCGTATGACGCGTTCAAGACGCTGCCGGACCTGACGCAGCGCGTGTTCATGGTCGGCGACGTCTACTTCAACGAACTGACGCAGACCTCGATTCCGACCGGACCGTCATTCAAGCAATACGCTCGCGGCTACCAGGCGATAAACCTGCTGTTCCCTGCCTCGCTCGGCTACACGCAGAATGATCTCACAGGTGGAAGCAACGGCTCGAATCAGCCTGTCGAAACCGGCGACCTCGATCTGCGGTTGGCGACTATCCAGACCGACTGGGGCGGCGACATCTATATTCTCGGACCGGGCGGCCGGGTTCTCGCGGGTTCGACCGTTCGCACATCGGAACAGGCTGCGCGCCGGACATACGATGGCGGCCGCCTCTTCTTGGGCAACATCGGCAATGTACCCCTGCCCTCGACAATCACCGCAATCCCGATTGGCTTCGAAGGGATCCTGACTTTGCGCGGCGGCTCCATCGACACCTTCACCGACACGGACTTCCTGCTCAACCAGAGCCGGCTCTTCACCGAGGACGGCGGCGACATCGCGATGTGGTCTTCAAACGGCGACTTGAACGCCGGCCAAGGCCCCAAAACCGCTGCGAACTTCCCGCCCGTCATCGTGCGGGTCGACGAAGATCTCTTCAGCGAACTCGATTCGGCGAGCGGCGTGAGCGGCGCGGGCATTGCGGCATTCGAACCCGCCCCGGGCGTGCCGGCTCCGGACGTGTTCCTGATCGCGCCGCGCGGGACAGTAGACGCGGGCGATGCGGGCGTACGCGTCGCCGGCAACCTTTACGTGGCCGCCCTGGCCGTTGCCAACGCCGAGAACTTCAGCGTCGGCGGCAGCTCGTTCGGTGTTCCGGCGGCCGCCGCCGTGGATGTCGGCGCGCAGACGAGCGGCAGCGCCGCGTCTGCGGCCGCCGAGCAGGCAGCCCAGGCCTTCTCGGGCGCGCGAAACGCGAATGCGCCGTCGATCATCTCCGTGGAGGTCATTGGGTTCTCGGACCTCTCGAACGACGAAGAAGAGCGCCGCCGCAAGAAGAAGCCGCAGAGTTAGTCCGCCTCGTTTACCCTGCTGTGCCCGGCCGAAATCCGGCCGGCCAGCATCGCTTGCACCGCCTCTCCAAATCACGATAGAACAAATGGGGATTTAGAGGTGTCGGATGCTTTCTCAAAAGGGCCGTTATGCGCTTCGAGCGCTGCTCGTGCTGGCGGAGCAAGGTGAGAACGAGCCCATGATGATCGCGGACATCGCGCGCCAAGCGGATGTGCCGCGAAAATTTCTCGAGCAGATCCTGCTTGATCTCAAGCGTCGCGGCATCCTCAGAAGCCTGCGTGGCCGTTCCGGCGGCTACATGCTCGGCCGCCCGGCCAAAGACATCAGTTTCGCGGACATCATTCGCGAGACCGACGGACCGCTCGCACTGAGCCCCTGTGTCAGCGTCACCGCCTACCATCGCTGTCATGACTGCACGGACGAAGCCACTTGCGCCATTCGCAAGGTGCTGTTGGCGGCGCGCGACGCGACCGCCTCCGTGCTGGAGACGCGGACACTGGCTTCCGCCCTCGGCAGCGCCCGGCGCACGCGTACCGGCTAATCGGCTGTTTTTCCAGAGATTCTTCCGTCCAAAGACTTACGGAGCGATCAGATGAGACTGCCTGCTTCTTTCGCCGGCCGAACTCCGCCACGCACCAGCCTCCGATTTTGTCGCGGACTTCATCGAAAGCGGCACGGTCCGCCGCGCCGATCCGGTCATTGCCAAGTTCGAGTGACGCCGCAGACACTAGCGCGTTGATCGGCACCAGGGGGCATGCCTACGGCGCCAGCTTCGCCCCCGCATACCATTCGAACACAACGTTCTCATCCGGCTGGATCGCGGATTTCGACTTCCCCTTGTACGAAAAGCTCCTGAGAAGATCGCCGATCAGCGCGAGGCGCGCTGGCTTCTTGTCATCGCTTGATATGACCTTCCAGGGGGCGGCTGCATGCGATGTGCGCGCAAACATTTCGTCGCGGGCCTTGCTGTAGGCCTTCCAGTTCTTCTGCGCTGCTTCATCGACCGGCGATACCTTCCATTGTTTCAGCGGATCGTCCTCGCGGTCCGCCAGCCTCTTCTTCTGCTCGGCTTTCGAGATGTCGAGATAGTATTTGCGGATCGCCATGCCGTCGCGAATCAGCATTTCCTCGAAGGGCACGACCGACTCCAGGAACCGCTCGGCTTGCGCCTCGGTACAGTAGCCCATCACGCGCTCCACACCGGCGCGGTTGTACCAGGAACGGTTGAACACGACGAACTCGTCACCTGCCGGCAGGAATGGCACGAAGCGCTGGAAGTACCATTCCGTCTCCTCGCGGTCCGACGGCTTGCCCGGCGCGTGCACGCGCGTTTCCCGCGGACTCATATGCTCCGTCAATCGCTTGATCGTGCCGTCCTTGCCGGCCGCATCGCGGCCTTCGAGGATGACGAGCACGCGCGCATTGCTGGCGATCAGCTCGCGCTGGAGCTTGACGAGTTCGATCTGAAGGTCACGCAATTGGCGCTTGTAATGATGATCGCCGTCGTCATCATCATGCTTGTGCTTGGGCATGTATCTCACTCTCCATCATGGCGCGCTCCGCTCCTGCGGAACGACGATGCCGTCGACGCGGATGGCGCGGACGCCGAAGATTTTTTCCAGATGTGCATCGTCGAGCGCAAGCGCCGGTTCAGCCTGAACCGCGACGGCACCTTCATGCAGGACAATCACCTCATCACAGAACCGCGACGCCAGTGAAAGATCGTGCAGCGTTACGACCACGGCCGTCCCGCGCACTGCCTCGGCCCGCAGCAACTCCATCAGGCGGAGCTGGTGCGCCGGATCGAGATGCGCGGCCGGCTCGTCGGCGAGCAGGATCGGCGCCTGAACGGCGAGCGCTCGGGCCAGAAGAACACGTGCCCGCTCGCCCGCCGACAGCTCGTCCATCCGCCGCTCGGCGAATTCCGCCGCGTCGCACTGTGCGAGCATTTCCTGCACGATCCGCGTATCCTCCCGCGACGGCGGCGCCAGCGGGCGCCGATAGGGCATCCGTCCCAGCGCAACGAGTTCGGTGGCGCCGATCGGCCAATGCGCATCGGCTTCCTGTGGAAGGTAGGACACGGCGCGTGCCAGCGCTTGTGCTGACCACTCCGCCAGCGGCCGGTCGAGCACAGAGATCGCGCCGGCGTCGGGCTTCAGCCAGCGGATTGCCAAACGCAACAAGGTGGTCTTGCCGGCACCGTTCGGTCCCACAAGTCCGGTCACCGCACCAGCGCGTATCGTGGCGGCAACGTTGTGCAGCACGGGCGTGCCGCCATACGAAGCCGAGACGTTGTCGAATGCCAGCGCGGTCATGTCTCCCTCCGCATGCGGAGGATCAGCCAGACGAAGAACGGCGCGCCAAGGAGCGCCGTCAGCACGCCCAACGGCAGCTTTTCGTCCGGCGAGATCAGGCGCACGGCAATGTCGGCGGCGCAAACAAGGGCCGCCGCGCCAAGTGCCGAGGGCAGGATCAAACGCGACGGCGCATATCCATAGAAGGGCCGCAACAGATGCGGCACCACCAGACCGACGAAACTCACCGCACCAGCGGCCGCTGTCGCGGCACCGGTGGCAAACGCCACGCCCACGACAACGCGCCGGCGCAGGCTGTGGACATCGATCCCAAGACTGTGTGCCGCCTCCTCGCCCAGCGTGAAAGCATCGAGCCCGCGGGCTGTCGTGAGCAGCAACAGGATTCCGATCAGAACCAGTGGCGCCGTAAATGCGACATCGCCAAGCGTGCGATCCTTCAAGGCGCCCATCATCCAGACGACGATATCGCTCATGGCGTACGGATTGGGCGAAAGCGACAGCGCCAGTGCCGTCAGCGCCGTTGCGAAGCTTGCGACGGCAACGCCGCCAAGGACCAGGGCGACCATTCCCGCTCCAGCGCGCGACAAGATAAAAAGTATAGCCGCGGCTACCAGGGCGCCAACAACAGCAAGCGCCGGCAGGAACAGCGGGCTCAAGCTTACGAGTCCGAAATAGAACGCGACCACTGCGCCGAGACCGGCCGAGGAGGCCACGCCGGTGACACCGGGCTCGGCGAGCGGATTGCGGAACAATCCCTGAAGTGCCGCACCGCTCGCGCCGAGCGCCGCGCCGACAAGCAGTCCAAGCAAGGCCCGCGGCAAACGGATCTCGCGTGCGATCACGCTGGCCATGCCGTGCGGTGCGAACAATCCGCTCACAACCTGTCCGGCACTCAGATGAGATGGGCCAAGCAGAAACGAGGCAAGCGCGCACAGCAGGGCCAAGCCGGCCAACGCCAGTGTCAGTCCCGTTTCTCTTGCGCCGTGCGGCATGCCCGCTCCCGGATGGAATTCGGCTCTTACGGAGCCGGGGCGCGAGTCGCAAGCGCGCGTGCCTGGCGTCCCAAACCGGCGAGCGGGGCCGCGACGTCGACGGACCACGGCCCTGGGCAAAGCAGCGGAGTCAAAGCGAATCGGGTCACCAGTGCATGACCGCGCAGTGCCGCCAGAGCCGGATGGCTCAGCACCAAATTTGCGCGCGCGGGCGGAAGCCTGCCGTTGTCATTCAGGATCAGGAGCTCAGGCGAAACAGTCAGCACGCTTTCCACCGGCAATGTTCCGGATCGGGTCAGCGAGAGTCGTGGCGCCATGTTCTGCAAACCGGCGGCGGAGAGAATTTCGTCGGATACGCCGCCAGCGGTGACATAGCCATTGGCTTCATAAACAAGCGTTCGCACGGGCGGAGATGCAGCTTTGCGTTTCGCATCCGCCAGCCGCGTATCCATCTCTGTGAGCAGTCCGTTAGCGCGCTCGGACTCATCGAACCTGTTGCCGAGGATTCGCGTGATGCGACGCACATCGGCCAGCGACTGGGCCCATGGCACTTCCAGAACCGGAACACCGGCACGGCGCAATTGCTGCTGCATCTTCACGGCCGTTCCGGCGTAGGTCACCACAAGGTCCGGATGGAGCGACAGTACCTCTTCCGCCGTCTCATGGACGAGCGGAATGCCCTTCACGCGGTCGGCAATAGTGGAAACGACCGGATGCGTGTCGGCCGCAAGATAGGAAAGCGCCGCAATGCGTTCGCGCGGCACCAGCCGGAACACATATTCATCCGTACACAGAAAAGCTGAGACGATCCGATGCGGCTGATCGGCCGCTTTGCCAGCGACCGGCACAACAAACAGCAAGGCCGCAAGGGCAGCGACATGGCTTCCATGTGAAAAACGCATATTGACCTGCTAGTCTGCCCGTCCCACGTCCAGCCGGATTAGACGGAGGAATTCCTTTGAGCAAAATCCTGATTTCGACGGCGCTTCTGCTTGGCTGCGCCACCCCGGCGCTCGCGGCGTCGCCGGTGGATATTCTTGCGGCCAACAAGGCCGCGACGGCCGGCAACGCCTGGAGCGGCAAGGCCGCCGCCAAACTCGAATACTCCTATTCCGGACAGGGCATGACGGGAAAGGTCGTTTCGATCGATGACCTCGCCGGCGGCCGCTGGGCCGATGACATGGCGGTTGGCCCCGCCACGCAGGCTCAAGGCTATGACGGAGCCCACGCCTGGGCCCGCGATCCCTCCGGCACAGTGACCCAGCAGGATGGCGGCGACGCCCGCCCGCTTTCCGTGAACGATGGTTACCGCCGCGCCAATCTGTGGTGGCAGCCCGGCTTCGGCGGCGCCGCCGTCGTCGACGATGGTCAGAAAACCGAAGGCAGTGCGACTTTCGATGTCCTGACCATCACACCGAAAGGCGGCAAGAATTTCGACGCGTGGTTCGATACCAAGACGCATCTGCTTTCGAAGATCGTGGAAGCGCAGGGACCGCAGATGGTCACCACCACGCTTTCCGATTACCGCCCCGTGAACGGTGTCCAATTCCCCTATGCGACGAAAATCAGCATCGGCGATGCCAAGTACGATCAAAACCTCACCATCACGTCGGTGACGTTCCTGGCCGCGCAGCCGGACAGCGCCTACGCGATGCCCGCGAACAAGGTGGCTGACTTCTCGATCGCCGGCGGGGCCGCACAAACGACCGTTCCTTTCCAGCTGATCAACAATCATATCTATGCGGACGTCGCGGTGAACGGGAAGCCGTTCACTTTCATCTTCGACACGGGCGGCGTGAATCTGGTGACGCCGCACACCGCACAGGCGCTGGGTCTTTCCACGGAAGGCCATATGCAAGGCAACGGTGCCGGCGAAGGCCACATGGACATCAGCCTCACCAAGGTGAAGTCGCTCGATATCGGTGCCGCCACGGTGAAGGACCAGGTGTTTCCGGTCGCGCCGATCGACCAGCTGTCGGATGTCGAAGGCTTCCCGCAGCAGGGCATGGTCGGATTCGAAACCTTCCGCCGCTTCGTCACGCGCGTGGATTATGGCAACAGGACCATCACGCTGATCGACCCCAAGAAGTTCGATGCGAAGGATGCCGGCACCGGTATCCCGTTTGTCTTCTACGGCAACGGCATCGCGGTTGACGGCACTTATGCCGGACACAAGGGAAGCTTCACGGTCGACACCGGCTCACGCGTGTCGTTGACGCTCAACGGTCCGTTCGCGACGAAGAACGGGATTTCAGCCGAAGGCGCGAAGAGCGTGCGCGGCGTCACCGGATGGGGCATCGGCGGACCATCGCATGCCATCGTCATGCGCGGCGCGCCGCTGACGATCGGCCCGTTCACCATCGCCCATCCCGTTGCGGAAATCTCCACCGACCGCGGGGGTGCGTTCACCGATGCGTCGCTGGCCGGCAACATCGGCGCGGGCGTGCTGAAGCGCTACGTCGTCACGCTCGACTACGAGCACGCGACGATGTACCTGAAGCCGATCGCCACGGAAGTCGCCGACATCGACACGTTCGACCGCGCCGGGTTGTGGCTGAACGCCGATCCGGCCGGCTTCAAGGTGATCGACGTGACCGCGACGGCACCGGCGGAAGCCGCAGGCCTGAAGGCGGGCGACATCATCACGGCCGTGGACGGCAAGGCTGCGACGGGCCTGAAAGTATACGAACTGCGGCGGCAGCTGCGCGACGAAGCAGCAGGCACGGTCGTGACGTTCGCCGTGAAGCGCGGCAACGAGACCAAGGACCTGAAGGTCACGCTGCGCGACCTGATCTGATAGACAAGGCGCGAGCGGTTGTCGGGCCGCTCACGCCCCTTTTCATCTGGAGACCCCATGCGTCGGCTTCCCTTGGCCCTTTTCCTGTCTGCATCCACCCTTGCCCTTCCGGCCTTCGCCGCGACCCCTTCCGAACTCCTCGATGCCAACAAGGCGGCCACGGCCGGCAAGGCATGGGATTCCAAACAGGCGCTGAAGCTCGAATATGGCTACTCCGGCCAGGGCCTGACCGGAAAGACGTCCACTCTCGAAGATCTGCGCGGCGGCGCGTTCGTCGATGTCTATGACATTCCGCCCAACAGCGGCGCGGAAGGCCTCAGTGACGGGCGTGTGTGGGAGAGGGAAACCTCCGGCACGATCACGGACCAGGGCGGCGGCGACGTGGTTCCGCTCGCCATCACCGAATCCTATGTCGACCGGAATCTGTGGTGGCATGCCGACCGCGGCGGCGCGCAGATCGAAAGTCTGGGGCAGAAGACCGACGGCGGCACCGTATACGACGTGCTGAAGGTGACGCCGAAAAATGGGACCGCGATCGAAGCGTGGTTCGATCCGAAGACCCGCCTTCTCGCCCGCACCCGCGAAGTGCAGGGCACCGTCACCATCACGACATTCTTCTCCGATTACGCGCCGGTCGACGGCGTGCAGATCGCGCGCAAGCAGATCGTCGATGACGGCAGCGGTGCCAACAATCGCCAGACCTACACGCTGACGCACGCGGCGTTCCTGCCGACCCAACCGGCATCGGCCTTCGCCAAGCCAAAGCAGCATCTCACGGACTATTCGATCGCCGGCGGCGCGCACGAGACGACGGTGCCGTTCCGGCTCCTGAACAATCACATCTACGCCGAGGTGAAGGTGAACGGCAAAGGCCCGTTCGTCTTCCTGTTCGATACCGGCGGCCACAGCATCATCAGCCCGACCACGGCGAAGGCCCTCGGCATCAGGCCCAAGGGTAGCCTCACCATGACTGGTGGCGGCGATGCAGTGGTGACAAGCGGTGCGGCAACCGTGCAATCGCTACAGGTCGGCGGCGCATCGATGACGAACCAGCCGGTGACCGTGTTCGACTTCACGTCGAAGCAGGTCGAGGGAATCGATGAAGAAGGCATGATCGGTTACGAGTTCTTTGACCGTTTCGTCACCCGCATCGATTACGGCAAGCATACCCTCACGTTCATCGACAAGCGGCACTTCGACCCGAAGGATGCGGGCACGCCGGTGCCGATCCGCTTCTATCATCAGTGGCCGGAGGTGCTGGGCTCCTACGACGGTATTCCAGGACGCTTCGGCATCGATACCGGCGCGCGCACGCCGCTCGAGCTCAGCGGGCCGTTTGCGGCGAAGCACGATATCCGTGCGCGGGTGAAAGGTGGCGCCGAAGCGATGAGCGGCTGGGGCGTCGGCGGACCCACGCGAAGCTTTGTCTTCCGCGGCGGCACGCTGAAGCTCGGCGACGTCGTCATCGAACGTCCGCTCACGATGTTCAGCCTCGACAAGGGCGGCGCCGGTGCGGCGGAAGCCTTCCCGAACAATGTCGGCGCGGGAATCCTCA
>DATIYG010000355.1:0-9116 GCA_035517755.1 Rhizomicrobium sp.
GAAGCTCTATCGAACGCTGGCGAGCATGGCGGCGCGCGTGCTGCACAATATCGCGCGCGACGGCCGCGTGCGGTCGCTGCCGCTGCTGCGCGGCTGGTTCGCGGTTCGCGACTTTCCGGCGCCGCAAGGCAAGACCTTCACTCAACTGTGGCGCGAACGGACATGAGCGCGCGCGACGATATTCTTTCCGCCATCCGCGAGCGGAAATTGCGATCGGCGCCGAAACCGTCGCTCTATCGCGCACCGGTGCAGCACGATCTCGTGGCGGATTTCGCGCGCCATGCGCAGTTCGCGCACGCGGAAGTTCGCGTGCTGAAAAGCGAAGCCGACGTTCCTGCAGCAATCGCCGATCTGCTGCGTTCGAAGAACCTGCCGGCGGTCATCCATCTGCCGCCGAACGCGCCCGAGCTGGCGTGGAGTTCGGCACCGGGCCTTTCGCTGGAACGCGCGCCGCCCGGTCCCGAGGATGCCGCGCTTGCCATAGCACCCGTCGCCATCGCGGAGACTGGTACGGTCGTCTTTCCATCGCGCACCGATGCACCGGCTTCGTGGCATTTCCGCGCCGGATTCGAAATCGCCATCGTGCGCGCGGAAAACATCGTGCCGCACATGGAAGTCGCGCTGGCGCGGCTGAAACGCGAAGGCAATCTTCCCTCCACCGTCAACTTCGTCACCGGCCCGTCGCGCACCGGCGACATCGAGCAGACGCTCGAATTGGGCGCGCATGGGCCAAAGAACCTTGCTATCCTCGTGGTCCGCGAGGGGGCATGAAAGCGAGAGACGCCGTTCATCTGGGGCTGATGCTGCTTGCGCTGGCGGCCGCCTATCTGCTGCCATTCGAGCTGCTGGTGCTCTCCTACGCCATCCTCGGCCCGGCGCATTACTTCACCGAGATTTCCTGGCTGCACGACCGCAATTTCTACCTGCCCAACCGCAATCTGGGCGCATTGCTGGCTTTTGCAGCCCTCGGCGCGATGTTCATCGCCGACCCGTACTGGTACGGCCTGCTGGTCGCCAGCTGCTTCATCGCCTGCGCACTGCTGGCGGGGTCGTTCACGCGCAACCAGCGGCTCGTGCTGGCAGCCATCGCTGTCGCCGTGCTGATCGCCGCCGGACAGATCCGCGCGCCCTACGTGATCGCAGGCGTGCTGCTGACGACCTTGATCCACGTTTCGGTCTTCACGCTCGTCTTCATGATCGTGGGAGCGCACCGCGCGCGCAGTGCCGCCCTTTACGGGCTTGTGGGACTCTACGTTGCGGTGCTCGTGTTCATTGTCGCGGTGCCGCCGCCCTCGACACCCGTCATTCCGGCGCTCGCCACGATCTCGAAGACCTATTTTGCGGACGTGGCACCCGCCATCGGATCGCTGTTCGGCAATCCTCACCTCGCCTTCGACAGCCGGCTCGTCGGCGTGCTGTCGTTCGCCTATACCTATCACTACCTCAACTGGTTCATCAAAGCCGACGTGATCAAATGGGCGAACGTCCCACGAAAGCGGATGATCGGCATCGCACTGGCGAGTGCGGCGTCGACGGGATTGTACCTCTACAATTACAAGACCGGATTCATGGTGCTGCTGCTGCTGAGCCTGATTCACATCCTGCTGGAATTTCCGCTCAACAGCCTCAGCCTCCGCGAACTCGGCGGACTTGTGGCATCCGGTTTCCGGCCGAGTGCACCATCGTCTCCTGCAGGCAAGCTCCGCCGAAAAAGCGCCTGAACTATTCAGGCTCAGCTTGCGTTGAAGGCTTCATGGTAGGTGACATTGCCCTTCGGTACTGCGCCCTCGATGGAGAGCCGCAGGAAATACTCCGGCGGCACACCCGGCAGCCGGAGATCGTCGTCGTGCACGAAGCCAAAACGGCCATAATAGGCGGGATCACCGAGAATGACGCAGCCCCGCGCGCCAATGGTCCGCAGCCGCGCAAGGCCTTGCGCGATGAGCGCCGTTCCAATGCCTTGCCTCTGCCGGTCAGGCCGCACCGACACCGGACCGAGTCCGTACCAATTGCAGTGCAGCGCGGCGATTTGCACCGGCGAGAACGCGACATGGCCAACCAACGCGCCGCCATCATCGGCGACAAGCGAAACCGCCAGCGCGTTGGCGGCGCGCAAGGCATCGACGATTTCGGCTTCCGTTCCCGAGCTGTGTTCGGCCTTTGCGAATGCGGCTTGTGTGATTGTGCGGATTGCGGCTTCGTCGCCGGCGCGCTCGTCGCGGACCTTCACCTCATTCCGCATCGGGCTGGTTCTTAGGCAGCGCCGCCTCGAAAGCGGGATGGGCCAGCGCGTGCGCCTCGATCCGCGCGATGGTCGGCCAGATTCCGATCTCCATTTTCACCCGCCGCGCATTCGCGATCTGGGGAATGAGGCAAATGTCCGCGATGGTCGGCGCATCGCCGTGGCAGAAGGTGCCCGTCTCCGGCGAAGACGACAGCGTCGTCTCCAGCGCGTTGAATCCGATTTCGATCCAGTGGCGCTGCCACGCGATCTGGGCATCCGCGTCTGCGCCAAATTGCGCCTTGAGGTACTGATTGACGCGCAGATTGTTGATCGGGTGGATATCACAGGCGATCGCGTAGGCGATGCTTCGCACGCGCGCACGGCCGGCTGGATCGCGCGGCAGCAGTGGCGGCTCCGGAACGACCTCGTCGAGATATTCGATGATGGCGAGGGACTGCGTGATGGTGTGGCCATCATGGACCAGCGCCGGGATAAGCCCTTGCGGATTGACGGAACGGTATTCGTCCGTGTGCTGAGCGCCGCCGTCCCTGAGCAGGTGCACGAAACGCATCTCCGGCGTGATGCCCTTGAGGTTCAGCGCGATGCGGGCCCGGAACGCCGCCGAGGAGCGGAAATAGCCGTAGAGAACAAACTCACCCGCCATGGCGCACCACATCCTGCTCGATGGCGCCGAAGATGGAACGGCCGTCGGAATCCAGCATCTCGATCTTCACGCGATCGCCGAATTCCAGGAACGGTGTCTTGGGAGCGCCGTGCTCGATGGTCTCGAGCGAGCGAACCTCAGCGATGCAGGCGGAGCCCTTGGCCCGATCCTTGTTCGACACGGTGCCGGACCCGATGATCGAGCCGGCGCCCAGATCGCGCGTCTTCGCGGCATGCGCGATGAGTTGCGCGAACGAGAATGTCATGTCTTCGCCGGCGTTCGGCGCGCCGAACCGCTCGCCGTTGAGTGACACATGAAGCGGAAGGTGAACCTTGCCATCACTCCACGCCTCGCCGAGCTCATCGGGCGTAACGGCGACGGGCGAGAATGCGCTCGCGGGCTTGGACTGGAAGAAGCCGAAGCCCTTCGCCAATTCCGCAGGGATCAGATTGCGCAACGAGACATCGTTCACCAGCATCAGCAGCTTGATGTGCTTCCCGGCATGGGCGGGATCGACACCCATGGGCACATCGTCCGTGATGACGGCGACCTCGCCTTCCAGATCGATGCCCCAGGCCTCATCGGCCGCCGGGATGGGGTCGCATGGACCGAGAAATGAATCGGAGCCGCCCTGATACATCAGCGGATCGGTCCAGAAGCTCGGCGGCATGTCGGCGCCGCGCGCTTTGCGCACCAGCTCCACATGGGTGACGTAGGCCGATCCGTCCGCCCACTGATAGGCGCGCGACAGGGGCGAAGCGCACTCGCGCGGATCGAACGGCTTCTCGCCCGCCACAGGGCCTTCGTTGATGAGATCGTACACGCGCGCCAGGCGCGGCGCGGTGTGCGTCCAGTCGTCCATCACCGATTGCAGCGTGTGCGCGATGTGGGGCACCGGCACGCAGCGCGAAAGATCACGGCTCACCACGACGAGCGACCCGTCGCGGCTGCCCTTGAGCGAGGCAAGCTTCATGGCAGGTAGGATTTCTCCACCGGCACGAGCGGATTGTCGAGCGGAATCCCGCGCGGGGTCGAGCGGCAAAGGTCGTAGGTCTGGCGCACTGCGGCGTCGATCTCCGCGCCAAACTGCTCGAAGATGCGGCCATGGTCCGCCAGCCGGTCGGCGATGCTGTACTCCATGCTCTTTGCCTTGGAGTGGTGCCCGGCCAGGGCCTCCATCGCGTTTTCGTAGTGCGCGCGGCCGAGGCCGAGATCCAGGAACTCGTCGATCGCCAACAGCGTGTCGACAGGCTTCGCCAGAAACGCGTCGCAATCGAGCGACGCGCCGCGATTGGGCACCATCAGCGGCCAGCTGCGCCGGAACTCGGCGATCTGCATGTGCCATACGACCGCGGCGATCTGCATGTCAGTCAGGTGAAAGACGTCGCCGAACGGCCAGCCGGCCTGTTCGTTCCCGTCGCGTACGATGCGGCTGTAGATCTCGCGCGCGACCCTGCGCCCGTACTCGCCTTTCTTCAGGATCGAGGCGATGAAGCTGCGGCAGTCGGAAAACAGGAACAGATGCTTGCCTTGCGTCAGCGAGGCGGCATCGCGAAGCACATAGTTCGAGAAGTTGGTCGGCTTGATCGTGACCTGCGCCCCCGGCCGGAACGGACGTCCAAGCAGCCGGAATACCAATTCCGGAAACCGGTTCGAGAAGGGCCGCCCCTGCCCGATGGCATTCTGCCGCTTGGCATCCGCCAAAATCAGCATGATGCCCGGCTCTTTGAGGGAGACATTGGCGCCGTCGCGATCGAGCGTGCTGGCGATCAGTGTCGAGCAGCAAAAGGCGGTGTGCCAGATGAAATTGATGCGTGGTGGCGGTGCGTCAAACGGCACCAGACCAAGCAACTCGCTTTCTGTGACTTCCTTCTGCGGATATCGGCTGTAATCCCACATGCCTTCCGCGAGAAAGGGCGTTGCCGCAATGGTTTCGCGGTCGGCGCGCACAAAGCGTAGCTTGCGGATGCTGGGATCGTAGTCTTCGAGGAACCAGTGCGGATCGACAACGATCGATTTGAGATCGTCACCCCGCTCGCTCGAATTCTTGTCGGACATGCCTGGCAATACGCGATCTGCTTCGCCGCCCCCAAGGCGAAGTCGTTCCCCACGCATATTCAAGCCGATTTGCGAAGTTCCATCTGCACTTTTCGTGTCGCAAATTGTACCAGTGCATCACATCTTCGCGAGAGCTATGCGCGAAGCCATGCGCTGGCATCATCCGGTTTTCCAGCTATCCGCATAGCTGCGGTCCTCAGTGGCTTCCGCCGCGGGCGCGATATCGAGCGGATCGCGGGCATCGACCATCACCGCGACTTCGTCCGTCATGGTTTTCGCGGCCTTGGCACCGGCTGCAAACGCCTTGGGATGCGGCCCATGGGTGAAGCCATTGGGATGCCACGTGATCATGCCCGGCTTGATGTTGTCGCGGCTGAAGAATTCGCCGGAGTGATAAAAAATCACTTCGTCGTAGTCATCGTTGGAATGATAGAATGGGACCTTCAGCGCGCCGGGATCGCTTTCGATCGGGCGCGGCACGAATGTGCACACCACGAAGCGGTCGGCCACGAACGTCGAGTGTACGCTCGGCGGGATGTGGTAACGGTGGCTCATCACCGGCCGGATGTCGCGCCAGTTGAGCTTCACGACTGACAAATTGCCCTTCCAGCCGACGGCGTCCAGCGGATTGAACGGGTAGGTGATCGTCGTGATCTGCCCGCGGCGCTTGACCTCCAGCTGCCATTCGCCATCGCGCTGCGACTTGAAAGCAGCATCCAGCTTCGGGGTTTCGAGCGCTGCCGGATCGAAGATCGCGTGCGGGCCGAGAATGCCCCGCTCCGGCAGTTTGTAGCTGCCGTTGGTCGCCTCGATCAGCAGGGAAGCGGTCGTCGCCTTAGGTTCGAGCCGCCACATCGTGCCGCGCGGAATAAGGATGTAGTCCCCATCGCGGTAGGGCATGTGGCCGAAGTCGCAGAAGAGATCGCCCTCGCCCGCGTGGATGAACAGCAGCACGTCGCCGTCGGAATTGCGCTCGAGCTTCGGCATCGCTTTGTCCACGCGCCAGAGAGCGATACGGCAGCTCGCATTCGAAAGCAGCAGCGCGCCGCGATAGGGTTCGGCGCTCGGCTCCTTCGCCGCTGCCACGGCGTCGAACGCGCGCGGACGCAACGGGCCCTCGAACGAGGTCCACCCCGTCGGCGGATGCCTGTGATAGAGATGCGTCGCCGGACCGAAGAAGCCGTCGCGGCCGATCTCGCGTTCATAGGTGCCGGCCGGCAGATCGGCGTGCGCCTGCTTCGATGTCTCGCCTTCGCTGCGCGGAAATTCGATCCAGTTCTTGGCGCTCACGATGCGGCCCTCGTGTCCTTGAGAACGCCGCGCTTGATCTGGTCGAGCTCGATGGATTCGAACAGAGCGCGGAAATTGCCCTCGCCGAATCCTTCATTGCCCTTGCGCTGGATGATCTCGAAAAAGATCGGGCCAATGGCATTCTGCGTGAAAATCTGCAGCAGCAGCCCCTGCCCGTCGGTCGGCGCGCCGTCCATCAGGATGCGGTCGCGCTTCAGGCGATCGACATCCTCGCCGTGGCCCTTGATGCGATTGTCGAGCCGCTCGTAGTACGTCTCCGGCGTATCCTGGAACGGCACGCCCAGCCGCTTCAGAGATTCCACTGTGTGGTAGATGTCGGCCGTGCCCAGCGCGATGTGCTGGATACCCTCGCCCTTGTAGTGGTGCAGGTATTCCTCGATCTGCGACTTGTCGTCGGACGATTCGTTGATCGGAATGCGGATCTTGCCGTCCGGGCTCGTCATGGCACGGCTCTTCAAACCCGTGAGCTTGCCCTCGATATCGAAGTAGCGGATCTCGCGGAAGTTGAAGAGTCTCTCATAGAACCCCGCCCATTGATCCATGTTGCCGCGCATCACATTGTGCGTGACGTGATCGATGTAGGTCAGGCCCGCGCCTTCATGCTCGAAACCGGCGATGGGATCGGTCGGCACGAAATCGACATCGTAGATGGAATGGTCGCCGTAACGGTCGACGAGGTAGACGACACTGCCGCCGATGCCTTCGATGGCCGGGATGTTCAACTCCATCGGCCCCACCTGATTGGCGAATGGTTTGGCGCCGGCCGCGATCAGCTTCCTGTAGGCGGCCGCAGCGTCCTTCACGCGGAACGCCATGGCGCAGGCACTCGGACCATGGGCTTGCGCAAAGCGCGCACCATGGCTGCCCGGCTCGGCATTGACGACGAAATTCACTTCCCCTTGCCGGTAGAGCGTCACGTCCTTTGAGCGATGACGTCCGACTGCGCGAAACCCCATCTTCTCGAACAGCGAGTGCAAGGCACTCACATCGGGCGCGGTGTACTCGACAAACTCGAAGCCGTCCGTTCCGATGGGATTGTCCCAAAGCTGTGGCATTTCGCGAGGTCCTTACTGGATTCGGTAGTCTCAGTTGAGACGACCGGGAGGTCAACCGCAGGACATACAGCTTTTATGGGATTGTAACGCGGCTTGGGAATTCCAAACAAACCTTGTTGCAGCCCTCCATCTTTTGTGCACCTGATTTCGCCGGAGGGCCCGTTGGAGCAGGACCGGCAGACTTCCGTTGAACGGTCGGTGCAGACAGCCGCGCGCGACGCATGGCTCACGCGGCTGGCCAGCGTGCTGGTACGCCGTCGCGGCATCTGGTCGTGCGGCGCCTGGCTTGTGACAAGCTTGGGCGTGGCGACGCTCGCCCGCATCGCGGCCGGCACTCTCACCATCGGCGTGCCCCGGATGTTCTACCTGCCGGCCATCGTGATCGTCACACTTTTCACGGGATGGGAGTGTGGCGTCATCGCCGTCATCACAAGCACGATTCTCGCGTGGCTGCTGTTCTTTCCGCCTCAGCTTGCTTTTCGCCTTCCCAATGCAGACCAGCTCTCCTCCTTCGTCTTCTGGATACTGATCGCCGGATCGCAAGTCGCCATCGCGCAAGTCGTGCGCCTCGCATTGCGGCGCGCCTTGCAGAGTGAGACACGCTATCGACGCCTGTTGACCGTTGCGTCCGGAACGATCTGCATCCGCAATGAACAGGGCGAGGTGGACGCGCCGCAGGCCGGCTGGACCGAACTGACCGGCGCGGCCTGGCCGAACTATCGCGGCGATGGCTGGCTGGACGCGATCCATCCCGACGAACGTTCGCGCCTTGCACTTGGCGCTCCGCCGGCCGACGACAGCCACCACGAGGCAGAGCTGCGGCTATGGCATGCCGAGCGCGGCGATTGGCGGTGGTTTCTCGCGCGCTCCGTCGCGGTGCCGTCTGCAAACGGCGGGCATGAATGGATCACGTCCTTCTCCGACATCCATGGGCGCAAGCTCGCGAGTGACCGCAAGGAGCTGATGATCGGCGAACTGCGTCACCGGCTGAAGAACCTGTTCACGGTGATCGAGGCGCTGGCGAAGAGTTCGAGGGGCATCAGCGACGCCGCAGTAGAGGATTATCTCAAGCGTTTCCTGGGTCGTTTGCGCGCGCTCGGCACGGCGGGCGACGTCGTCCTTTCGGCCGGAAATGTGTCAATCGAATGCGGCGCGGTTGTGCGCGCCACGCTCGAACCTTTCATGAGCGAGCGGCGTGACCGGTTTCAGATCTCGGGCCCCGTACTGCACCTTTCCGAAGAAACGGGCGGCACGCTCGGTCTCGCCGTTCACGAGATGACCACCAATGCGGTGAAATATGGCGCGCTGTCGCGCGACGATGGCCGGGTCGTCGTCGCCTGGATGGTCGATCCCAACGCCAAGGGCGAGGAAGAAATCGTGTTCGAGTGGAGCGAGCGCGGCGGACCCGAGGTTGCGCCACCGGCGAAGGAAGGTTTCGGGATGCGTCTGATCCGTACCGTTGCGGCGCGCGAACGCAACGGCACGGTGGCGATCGAATACCGGCCGGAAGGCTTCTACTGCCGGATCGGCTTTGTCAGAACGCCCAAGGCGGCCCGGGCATGAGAACCGTTACGGGTTCTGTGTCGTCGGCGCTTCGTGCGAAGCATTTTCGATATCCCGCTCGAGGAAATAGTTGAGGAAGGTGCGGATCGCCGCGATTGCCGCAAGCTGACCGATGTCGTTCCAGGTGGGGGCGATGACGCTGCGGACGATGTCGGCGGCCAGTGCGAATTGAAGTCCGAGCAACAGCCACACGCCGAACTGCACGAACAATTCCGTGCGCCACCCCGCCGGCGTGGTCCCG